>JAWOGG010000034.1:0-16369 GCA_046497085.1 Orrella sp. | reverse complement strand
TTTTGTGACACCACCGCTTACCCGTTTAAGACCAAGCGGTGGTGTTGCAGAGGCTTTAACGTTGAAACGATCGCTACCAGCCGGAGCTGGTCTCCCACATGACGCTGGTATTGGCGGATTGTGCTTTTTTCATCATTGACAGCAAAGGATAAACGCGTTGTGCCAATAGGACCACTTCGGTCTTGGGCTTTTCACGTTGATCATCCTCCTCGTCGTCGTCTGTATGTTCACGGGGTGGCTCGGCCTTGATGGCTGCCTCAAGGCGTGCAATGGCGTCGGCGAGTTGTTCCTCTGTAAACACGCCGCGCTCGGGTAATCCGGCACTGACGTCTTTACCGGCAGTGCCTAAAATGGGTTGAGCTTGATCGCCCATCATAATGACGTCAGCATCGACATTGCAGGTAAAAGTCACAATCATTGTGTTCCTCCGTCGAATTTAAAACATGCCACTCAGGTTGTTTCTAAGGTGTGGCAACCACAGCTGTAAATAGAAACAGGCTATCATTATTTTCTTTCATTTTTTGTGGTTATCCCCATGCTCCCAGAGCAATCTAGTCAATTAATAGGCGTCTTACAGAAAGTTGCCGAAGGCCTAGCCCCCGATGTGAGTCCGACACTGACTTTGGAGCGCCCTAAGGTGGCAGCCCATGGTGACGTGGCCACAAACCTTGCCATGCAATTGGCCAAGCACGTAGGACGCCCGCCCCGCGAACTGTCACAGACCATTATTGATGAAGTGATGGCAGATGAGAGTTTCAGGACGATTGTTGCGTCCGCTGAAGTCGCCGGTCCGGGCTTTATTAACTTTCGTCTTTCGCAGGCTGCGTTGGTTGCCGTGCTTGATCAGGTGGCATTACGAGGGGGTCAATTCGGTATTCAGAAGGCAACGAAAGGCAAGGTGTTGGTTGAGTTTGTGTCGGCTAACCCTACCGGCCCTCTACATGTCGGACACGCACGACAAGCCGCTCTTGGAGATGCGCTATGCCGGCTGTTTGCTGCGGACGGTCACGAGGTGAGTCGAGAGTTCTATTACAACGATGCTGGCAACCAAATAGATAATTTGGCGATTAGTGTGCAAGCCCGAGCCAAGGGTCTCGAACCAGACAGTGACGATTACCCTGCTGATGGATACCGCGGTGATTACATCCTAGACATTGCTCAGGATTATCTTGCTAGACAGACCATACAAATTGATAACGGCGACCCAGTAACAGGCGAGGGGGATCTAGAAAACCTAGACGCGATCCGACAGTTTGCTGTGGCTTATTTGCGGCGTGAACAAGATCTGGACTTACAGGCTTTTGGTTTGTCGTTTGACCGCTATTTCCTGGAAAGCTCACTTTACACCTCTGGCCAAGTACAAAACGTGGTGCAGCAGTTAACGGATCATGGCCACACTTATGAAGAAGGCGGTGCGCTCTGGTTGCGAACCACTGAGCTAGAAACGGGCGACGATAAAGATCGTGTCATGCGCAAACAGGATGGTGGTTACACCTACTTCGTGCCTGATGTCGCTTACCACGTGAACAAATGGGATCGCGGGTTTGAACGCGCCATTAATATTCAAGGCAGTGACCACCATGGCACAGTGGCGCGGGTCCGCGCCGGTCTGCAAGCCATGGACAAAGGCATTCCCAAAGACTACCCATCCTACATTTTGCACAAGATGGTGAAGGTGGTGCGTGACGGTAAGGAAATCAAAATATCCAAACGCGCTGGTAGTTATGTGACCATGCGTGACTTGATCGATTGGGTTGGCCGAGACGCTGTGCGGTTTTTCTTGATCCAGCGACGGGCTGACACGGAGTTTGTATTTGACGTTGATTTAGCCCGCTCACAAACAGAAGAAAACCCGGTTTATTACGTGCAATACGCTCATGCCCGTATCTGTTCGATGTTGCTTCAAGGTGGACTGTCAGAGTCAGACTTAAGACAGTCTTCTGCCCTAGGTCTGACTGCGCCCACGGAGCAGACTTTATTGCGACGGTTGGCAGAGTTTCCTGCGATGATTCATCAGTCAGCACGCGACCTATCCCCTCATTTGCTGGCGTTTTGGTTGCGTGATTGCGCATCGGATTTTCATGCGTGGTACAACGCCGAACGGGTTTTGGTAGAGGATCAATCGGTCAAAGCGGCAAGGCTAAGGCTCGCAGACGCTACACGCCAAGTCATTGCCAACGGCTTAGATTTGCTAGGTGTAAGCGCCCCGGAACGGATGTAACATTAGTCATGGCAAAGCAAAAACGCAATTCCAGCGGCAGTACGTTTTACGGCTTAGTGGCTGGACTAGTGATCGGGCTGGCAGCGGCTGCGGCTGTGGCCTACTTCGTTATGCACTCGCCCATGCCTTTTGTCGATAAGGCCAGTCGATCAAATGCCGATTCGCCGATGGATCCACGACAGTCACCTGATCCCAATCAAGGCCTCGTTCCACAATCCTCAAAGCAGGGTGGCGAATCACAAGATCAGCTTGGCGAATTGATCGCTACATTGCCGGTTGAGTCTGGCAAAGCCAAGCCACCATTGCCACCACCGCCGGCAACCAAAGCAGCCCCCAAGCCGGCATCAGATGGTAAAACTTACTTCCTCCAAGTAGGCGCATTCAGTGTGCTTGAAGACGCAGAATCTGTTCGTGCTCAAATGTTGTTACTGGGCTTGCCGGTGCAGATTCAACGCGCCGAAGTCAACGGACTGCAGGTCAACCGCGTGAGAGTAGGTCCATTTAGCCGCTTAGATGACATGAACAAAGCCCGAGCCAGGTTGGCCAAAGAAAAGATAACCGCGAACGTTATTCGTCAGTGATAGTCAATCAATCTAGTTCAAACTTTTTATAGGTGCCAGTAATGTTAAAGACAGTAACCAAGATGTTGGCTATTGGCGTGATGGCGTTTTCTAGCGCGGCTTTTGCGCAGGCGCCCAACCAGTATGTCAATGTCAATCCACCTCAGACAACAGAGCCCGGCAAGATTGAAGTACTCGAGTTTTTCTCCTACGGGTGCCCGCACTGTGCTGTTGTTGAGCCGATGGTGGCAGAATGGAAAAAAACATTGCCGTCTGACGTGGTTTTATATGCGGTACCCGTGGCTTTCAATGCTGGAATGAAACCCTTGCAAGAGCTGTTTTACGCACTCGAAGCTTTGGGACGATCCGACTTGCATTCCAGTGTCTATAACGCCATCCATCAAGAGAAAAAGCGCATTAGTAAACGTGATGCAATTCTCGATTGGGCGTCAAGCCAAGGGCTTGATAAGTCTGAGTTGGCAGCAACCATGGCCTCTTTTGGTGTGCAGTCAAAAGTGCAACGTGCTGATCAGTTAGCCAAAGGTTATGCCGTTCAGGGCACCCCTACATTGGCGGTTGATGGCCGTTATCTGACATCACCCTCTGAAGCGGGCGGTTATCAAGAAATGATAGATGTGGCTGCTGAGCTGATCAAAAAGAGCCAATAGAGAAGGCCGTGCATATGGTAATAGCACTTTAGCGGTTCTACTTTTCGTTGTCTGATCCCCAACGGATCATGTCTAAATGTTTTGTTACACGAGACAGCTAGACAGCTAGACAGCTAAACCGCTAAACCACTAAAACGGCCAATGCTTGTTCTAAGTCGGCGATCAAGTCATCGACTGATTCCAGTCCAATATGCAGTCTGATCACAGCGCGATCGCCCTCTGTCCAATATCGGTGGTTTTGCAAAGCATTGGGTGACACCCATTGCACCAAGCTTTCATAACCCCCCCAAGAAAAGCCGATCCCAAACAGTTCAAGGCGATTCACAAATTGCCGTGCCTGCTCGGATGACACTCGTAAGCTAAAGCTCAAGAGTCCGTTACCACCCGAGCAGTCACGGCGCCAAAGATCGTGGCCAGGATCATCGCGCCAAGGAGGGAAATAAATGCGACTGACCATGGGATGCTGGTCTAGGTATTGGCAGACAGCTAATGCATTTTCCGTGTGTTGCTTGAGACGGACCGCCAAGGTTTTGACGCCTCGTAAGGCCAGCCAGACATCATCAGCGCTCACGGCATTGCCTATGGCGTATTGAGTCTGGTGAATTTGCTTGGCTAGATCGTCACGGTTGGTGACAACAGCGCCCAACAGCAAATCGGAATGCCCGCCCACATATTTGGTTCCAGCAACCAATGAAATATCGGCGCCTAACGCCAGTGGTTGATAAATATGAGAACCCCAAGTGTTGTCTGTCGCTAATAACAAACCATGCGTCTTCGCCAGTTCAGCGAGCTGTCGCATGTCTAACATTTCCATCAATAAAGAGCCAGGCGACTCCACGTACATCATCTTGGTGTTGGGTCGAACGAGTGCGGCAATGTCATCATGCGTTGGAGAAAAAAAGCTGACCTCTATGCCTAGGCGTTGCAACAACGTGTCGTTCATGACGCGAACAGGCCCGTAGACGTTGTCAGAGACAAGCACATGGTCACCGGCTTGTAAAACACTCATGAAGACTAGGTGAATTGATGCCAATCCGGACGGGTTTAAAACGCAATACGTGCCCTGCTCGAGAAGCATAAACACTTCTTCTAAGGCCCGGTGGGTCTCTAACCCGGAAATACCGTAGGTCACGACACGTTCGCCTGACGCTTTTTTGCGTTGGGCTTGATCGAGTGCGTCAAGGTCTTTAAACCTTACCGTGCTGGTCCGCACAGAGGGCAGACTCACACCAGCTGTTTGAGTCTTCTCATCGAAGGGGGCGCTGCCTAGGTGCAACAGGCGTGTGTTGATTTGATGACTCATGCTTTCACAAAACGAATAAGACCATCTTCTTCGACTTGTCGCCGTAACTTCCCCTCAAAATAAAGGGCATGCAAGTGCGCAATCGCCTCACCCATGGCAAATGTCATCTGATGAAGGTCAAGTGAGCGCTTAAACATAATCGGGATGATGTCAGTGGTGCTCTTAGGCGTAGCGCAGGCGTCTAAGACTTCGTCTAAGCGCTCTTTGTGATGCGCGTGTTGCTGAGCAATGCGGGCGTGTAATCCGTGAAACGGTTTGCCATGGGATGGCAGCACCAAAGTGTCGTGCGGCAGTGGTTGATATGCATTTAGCGACTTTAGATAGGCAGGAAGTGGATTACCTAAAGGTTCGTAATTAGACACACTGACATTGGTAGAGATACGGGGTAACACCATGTCACCAGAAATCAACACTTGGCTGTCTTCTGAATATAACGACAAGTGTTCAGGGGCATGCCCGAAACCCGCTATCAACTGCCATTGAGCGCCATTGATCTTGATCGAATCGCCGCCCTGAAGGCGTGCGAAGTGATCCGGCACGTTGGGCACTAGGTTCACGTAGTAACTAGAGCGTCCTCTGATTTTTTCTAATGAGTCGGCGTCACGCATACCGTGACGATGAAAATGTTGAACCGCACTTTCCCCACCAGCCGCACTACCAGCAGTGTTTGATGACCAGTGCTTGGCAGTCATATAGTCGGTCATGCTCATGTAGAGAGGCACATCCCAACGCTCGCATAGCCAATGCGCCAAACCAATGTGGTCAGGGTGCATGTGGGTAACAATGACCCGCAAGACAGGCAAACCCTCTAACACCTGTTCAAAGACCGATTCCCAGAGCGCTTTTACTTCATCACGGGCGATGCCACAGTCAACAATAGTCCAACCTTGTTGCCCATCGATTTCATCCTTAAGAAGCCATAGATTGATATGATCCAAAGCAAAGGGTAGTGGCATGCGTAACCAATGGATACCGGGTCGTATCTCGATACTGTATCCGGGTTCGGGTAATTGGTCCTCAAGGGGATAGGTCAGTTCGTGTTCTAACAGGTTCATAGGGGCTCGTCGCTCCAACAGTCATGAAGTTAAGATGAGAATCATCATAATCGCCAGTCTACCAATCGCCAACGCATTCTTTAGGCAAGATGTATATGCAAAACGCCGATACCGTCACCATCGAACCTAAGCCAACGCCATTAGACGCACAGAACGTGGCCAGTATGATCTTGAACGGCTTTAATCGCCATTACGCATTGTTTAGATATGGTGCTCAGCGGGCCAAGTCGTTGTTTGAGTCTGGCGATTGGCAGGGCATTGAACAGCTCTCAAAAGAGCGGATTGAATACTACGACATGCGTGTTCGTGAGTGTTTGGTGCAACTAGAACCCCTGCTAAAGCAGCCACTTCAGCAACCGCCACAGTCATCAACGACTTTAGATCAAAGTGCCGCTGTTGATATGACGTTGGAGCAAACCCGCTTCTGGCAGGCGGTTCGACATCACTATGTGGCTTTGCTCACAGACCATCAGCAGCCTGAATGTGCTGAAACGTTTTATAACTCGGTGTCGTGTCGCGTTTTGCACCGCGATTACTTCCATAATGATTTTTTGTTCGTCAGACCTGCAATCGCCACCGAGTATCTTGATAGCAAACGTCCCGTCTACCGAGTTTATTACCCTACCACTCAAGGCTTGCGCGCGTCGTTGACCAAGCTGATTGCTGACTTCGGATTGGCGTGTGGTTTTGAGGACCTGCCGCGAGACATTCGCCGACTGGCACGAGCCGCGGTGTCTGATTTGCGCAGCCGTCTGGACCGTAAGAGTGGTCACCGATTAGCAAGCGATTGTCAGTTGCACGTTTTGGGGAGCTTATTATTTCGAAGCCAAACGGCCTTCATTATTGGGCGGTTGATTAACCAAGGCAGGGTCTATCCGTTTGCCATCCCGCTAGTGCGTAATGTTGCAGGACAAATCGTCTTGGATGCGCTATTAAATGAAGAGGCCGATATCAGCACCCTATTTAGTTTCACTCGTGCTTATTTTTTAGTGGATATGGAGGTGCCAGCGGCCTACGTTTCTTTTATCAGCAATCTGCTACCTGGCAAACCCAAAGCTGAGATTTACACTATGCTTGGGCTACAGAAGCAGGGCAAGACACTTTTTTACAGAGATTTCCTGCAACACTTGGCCCATTCACATGACGTCTTTGATGCCGCACCAGGCATTCGTGGCATGGTGATGTTGGTGTTCACCCTGCCGTCCTATCCCTATGTGTTCAAGCTCATCAAAGACGACATCAGCAAGGAAGGGATGACGCGGGAAACGGTGCGTACTAAGTATCAACTCGTCAAATTACATGACCGTGTGGGGCGCATGGCTGATACTTGGGAGTACTCGCAAGTTGCATTGCCCTTGGCACGGTTCTCTGAGGCGCTAATCACGGAACTTGAACGTGTCGCGCCGAGCCAGATCGAGCGACAATCTGATCAGTTGGTGATCAAGCATGTGTACATCGAACGACGAATGACACCCCTGAATTTATACCTAGGAGACGCACCTAAGTCGCTTAAACACAGGGCGATTAGAGACTATGGCGATGCCATTCGTGAGTTAGCAGCAGCCAATGTATTTCCAGGTGACATGCTGTATAAAAACTTTGGGGTTACGCGCTTGGGGCGCGTGGTCTTTTATGACTACGATGAAATTCAAAAGATGACGGAGATAAGTTTTCGGGAAATTCCGCCGGCACCCAACGAGGAAGCAGAAATGGCCAGTGAGCCCTGGTACGCCGTCCATGCCAACGATGTGTTTCCGCAAGAGTTCGAGACGTTTCTGCTGGGCAATCCAGAGATAAGGGATGTTTTTAAGCAGCACCACAGGGAACTCTTGACAGCCAAATGGTGGCAAGTGTGTCGTACAAAGGTAGCCCAAGGTGTCATAGAAGATCCGGCGCCCTATCCTGCGAACCGTCGTTTGAGCTGTCGCTTTTCTTTTACGCAACGACAGTCATCGTCGTCAGACGTTATTTAGCATCTGAGCGGTTACGGCAATGAACAGCCCGTGCTATCTGACAGTGTCAGTATTAGTCAACTCTTCTTTTTGCCATTAGAGCCCGAGCACGAACCCGAAAAAGAGTCTAAGTCCGAAGCGGTTGCCTAAGTAAAAAAGCGTTTAGACTCTGACCAATGCAATCCACAAAAGTCGATGAAAGCCAACGGATTGGTGTCGCGCTCGCAGGTCTTGCAGGACTGGCGTTAGCCATTGGCATTGGGCGCTTTTCATACACAGCTTTGTTACCTATGATGCAGGCCGATCAGGGCCTGTCTTTATCAGAGGGCAGTTGGCTGGCGTTGGCCAACTTGCTGGGCTATTTGATTGGCGGATTGACTGCCACCCACTTTCGCCATCGAGCCGTGCAGTGCTTACGCGCATCGATCATTGTGATTGTGGTTTCAATGGCTTTGATGGCTTTGACATCCGGTCTGTGGTGGTGGTCTATTTGGCGCCTATTGGCTGGTATCGCTAGTGCCTGGGTCATGGTTATGGTCTCGGTACTGTGTTTGCCAAGACTCATCACCAAGCCGGTCCTTGCCGGATGGGTATACAGCGGTGTGGGTGTCGGAATTTTTCTCGGCGGCGCGATTTGTTTAATACTGGTCGTACTTAATTTTTCTGCCTCATCAGCGTGGATGATTTTGGCACTGGTGTGCGTTGCCTTAGGTTTATTTGTCTGGCATCGGCTTGCCCCGGCAGCGATGTCAGGCCAATCTTCTGCCGCCCAAAAGCCAAACCACAACCCATCAGAAAAAATTGATCAAGCTCGTCTGTGGAAACTGGTGATTTGCTATGGCCTCTATGGGTTTGGTTATATCTTGCCAGCGACATATCTGCCCGCACAAGCCCGTATGCTGCTGGCCGATCATTGGATCTACGGTGTGGCGTGGCCAATTTTTGGAATGGCAGCCATAGGAACCACTCTAGTGGCGGGACTTTTGGCGCACCGCATGGGCAGATTACCCACATGGATAGGCGCACATCTCGTGATGGCAATGGGATTGGTTGTGCCAGTGGTGTGGCCGCAATTGACAGGGATTATTGTGGCTGCGGTGGCCGTTGGTGGCACGTTTGTGGTGATCACGTTATTGGCCATGCAGGAGGCACAACGCCGGGCAGGACATCAAGCGCCGATATGGTTGGCACGTTTAACTATGGCGTTTGCGACCGGACAAATTGCCGGCCCGATCTTTGTCATGTGGGCAGGCGAACGGTTAACGCTGAGCTTGTTGGTTGCAGCCGGTGTCTTGACGGTGAGTGCTGGGGCACTGTGGCAGCAATGGCGAAAAGATCAGCAAAACCCTCAAATGCGTCATCCATGAGACAGACTTGGTCGATAATCACGTCATGACATTTCTTAAAGACGCATGGGTGTATGAAGCAGTCCGGTTGAGCGAGACGCAATCGGGTTGGGTGGACGATTCGGTGGCCAATCGCGAAGCCGTCGCGGCGGCAAGCGGCGGTCTAGCCCGTCTTTGGTTGCGCGCCAAACGACTCGCCCCAACACTAGGGCTTGCGCCAGCCATCGCGCAGGTGTCGGCGATATTGAAACTGAGTGCCGTGGCATTGGGGTTGGTGGCGTTTTTGACGGGTATCAGTGCCGGGCTGGCAGCGCTTGGAGATGCGCAGCTGCCTGTGAATGTTGTTTGGGCCTGGTTGGCCCTACTGTTGCTCCCTAGCCTATCGTTTGTGTTGTGGTTGGGGTCGTTTTTTTTACCTCAATCCAAAGGCGGTTTGTTGGGCCAGGGTTGGGAGTGGTTGGCCAATCGTTGGCTTAGACAGGCGAAGACGGCTGTGGCTTGGCGTGCGTGGTTAACGGTAGCCGAACAACGCGGTGCGCAACGCTGGTGGTTAGCGCTTATTACCCACGGGGTATGGATCGCTTTGCTGACCGGCATGACATTGGCGTTGTTGGTGGCTTTTAGTTTGCGGCATTACACCTTTGTCTGGCAAACCACATGGCTAGAAGCGGAGGCCTTTGTGCAGTTTGCCCGCGCAGTCGGCGCTTGGCCAGCATGGCTGGGTTTTAAGATGCCTGAGGCGCAAACCATTTTGTTGAGTGGTAATTTGGCCATTGATCAACCAGACGTGCGCAGTCAATGGGCCCATTGGTTAGTGGGTAGTGTTTGCGCCTGGGGTTTGTTGCCACGAATAGTGGCGATGCTTGTCAGCGCCTGGCGATTACGACAATGCTACGGGTGTAAAACCCCTCAGCCAAGCGATGCCTATGCGTTGGTTGTGCTGGCCCGTTTGGACAAGACCGCGCAAACGCCAAAGGTTGATGGTGAGCCTGGCCCTACCGATCGGTGGCCGACAGCTATTTTCTTGGAGGATCAATACGGGTCGTCAGCAAAAGCGGTGGTGCCGATTGAGACTGCGCCGTTGGCGCAAGTACAAACAACTTGGGGCGCGCAAGTCACGGCATTAACGCCAATCGAAGATCGCGCGTCTTTGCAGCAAGCGAAATCCCAACTGCAGGCGTTGTCACCGCAACGATTGTTGATTGTTGCTGATGCACAGCACACACCAGACAGGGGGGTGATCAACACGATTTTGGCGTTGACACCCTATGTGGTTCAAGCCAGAGTCTATTTAAAAGCGAACGACTCTAGCCGCAATCGAGTGACGCAATGGCAAGCAAAGTTAGACGCGATTGGCATGGTTGCGCCTCTCACCAAGTGGTCGCAAGTCGTTCATTGGATGAATGCAAATGACTGATTCCAGCGTTTTGCGGGTGGCCGTGGTTGGGCATACCAATACTGGTAAAACGTCACTGCTTCGGACGCTAACCCGTGACCGTGCTTTTGGGGCGGTCGCTGATGCGGCCGGCACCACTCGACAGGTACAGGCGGCATCTGCACAGCTTGACGGTCAAGAGGTCTTGACTTGGTATGACACCCCCGGTCTTGAAGACAGCATGGCACTATACGATTGGATTGAACAATTGTCGCGGCCTGGTCAACGTCTAGACGGCCCGGATCGCATCGCCCTCTTTCTAGAGGACACCCAGGCACGCCAAAGGTTTGAGCAGGAATACCGCGTCTTGTTGCAAATCATGGACAGTGACGCGATGCTCTATGTGGTGGATGTGCGTGATCCGGTTTTGCCTAAGCATCGTGATGAGCTGCACCTTTTACAGCTGTGTGCCAAGCCCGTGTTGCCGGTACTGAATTTCACCGCTAGTTCGGCCGCACAAACACACCCTTGGATTGAAGCATTCGCGCGACAAGGCATCCACATGCATCTGGCTTTTGATTCGGTGACGCCACCAAGCGATGGCGAGCAGGTGCTGTATGACACGTTGGCGCGATTGCTTGGTCAAGGCAAAACCACGCTTCAAGCCTTAAGCAGGCAAGCCCAGACTGCTCGTGATCAGCGTCGAGAGGCCGCGCTTGAGTTGGTGGCACGGCTTTGCGTTAAAACCGCGGCGATACAAAGAAATTTGCCACAGGAAAAGTCAGCGTTTCAAAAGGCCCTTGCACAACAGCAGACACTCGTTCGTCATTTTGAGCACGAGGTGGTCGCTGATTTACTGCGACTTTACGCCTTTGCACCAGATGACTATACGGCAGGCGAAGTGCCCATTACAGATGGACAGTGGCAAACCGACTTGTTCTCAAAGCAGGCACTGATAGAGGCTGGCATCTCTTTGGGTAAAGGAGCGGCTGTGGGCGCGTTGGCCGGAGCCGCTGTCGATGTGCTAAGCGCTGGATTGACTCTTGGCGCAGGTACTCTAGCGGGGGCGACAGTGGGTTCTGTTTGGCAGGGGGTGGACCACTGGGGCTCCCAAGTTAAAGCCAAGCTCTTGGGTCAGGTGCAATGGCGAGTTGGCGATGATGTTCTAAAGGTCATCGCCGTGCGCAATCTACTACTGATCCGTGCTTTAGAACAAAGAGGCCACGCTGCACAGGGTCAAATTGAGGTTGAGAACAAAGCGCCAAATCAAAAGACGGCGTCAGATGCTTTGCCGTTTGATCTTGAAGTGTTCGAGCGGGCGATAGCCCAATCGCGGTTGCATCCCGAGTGGGCCGATGAGGTGAGCAGTGATGGCGCACGACAAGCGACGGTCCAGACGGTGGCCCATTGCTTTGCGGTTTGCACCTTGTTTGAAGCGGTTGGTTTTAGCCGGGGGAATTAACGTGATCGGTTACACTAGAAATTGGTGTCATTATGTTCCAGTCCACATGGCACGCTCGGGTCAGTCCTGACCCAACACAAGAGAGTGTCTTTCTCCTTGCTTCGCTTGCCCCGATTGGAGTCGCGCCATTGCGCTGACCGGTAACGCGATGGAGTATTAATTTTGTCTACCGAAGTAACATTTGCCAGCCTATCGCTGGCCGAGCCTATTTTGCGTGCGATCGCAGAAGAGGGCTACACCCATCCCACCCCTATTCAAGCCCAAGCCATTCCGCATGTGACGGCAGGCCATGACTTGATGGCTGCCGCGCAAACTGGCACCGGTAAAACCGCTGGTTTTACGTTGCCGATTTTGCAACGGCTTATCAGTAACCCTTTGACACATCAAAAGCCAGGAACGCCTCGCGTCTTGATTTTGACGCCGACACGCGAATTAGCCGCTCAAGTTCAAGAGTCGGTTCGCACATATGGCAAGCACGCAAACGTGTCTTCTTTGGTGATGTTTGGTGGTGTCAATATCAATCCACAGATCAATGCCTTGCGTAAACGCCTAGACGTATTGGTGGCCACACCAGGCCGATTGCTCGATCACGCCCAACAAAAAACTCTCGATTTATCTGGCGTTGAGGTGCTTGTGCTTGATGAGGCCGATCGCATGCTCGATATGGGCTTTATCCGCGACATCCGCAAGATTTTGCAGCTGATGCCCAAACAACGCCAGAATTTATTGTTTTCTGCGACTTTTTCAGAGGATATTCGACAGCTTGCACGCGGGGTATTGAGCAATCCGGTGGAAGTCTCGGTCAGCCCGCGCAATACCACCGCAGAAAGGGTCGAACAAAGTGTTCATTTGGTGCCTCAAGCCCATAAGCGCGATGTGTTGAGTCATATTATTCGTGAAAGCGGTTGGCACCAAGTGTTGGTTTTTACCCGCACAAAACATGGCGCCAACCGTTTGGCAGAAAAGCTCGTCAAAGATGGACTACAAGCCGCGGCGATTCACGGCAATAAAAGTCAATCGGCCCGTACCAAGGCTCTTGAGGGCTTTAAGTCGGGCAAGCTGTCAGTGCTGGTCGCCACCGATATCGCTGCAAGGGGTTTGGATATTGACCAGTTGCCGCAAGTGGTGAACTTTGAGTTGCCCAATGTGCCCGAAGATTACGTGCATCGAATTGGTCGCACCGGTCGCGCAGGCGCTGCGGGTCAAGCACTTTCCTTGGTTGATGTAGAGGAAATGAAGTACTTGAAGGCAATTGAGCGATTGACGCGCCAAACCCTTACTCAGTTGCCAGCGCCAACCGGTTGGACACCGAGTCCTGTGACCCCCAAACATGTCGATGATGCCGCTCGTGCGCCACGCCGTCAGGATTCACGTGGGCGTTCGGGTCCTCGCTCAGGTGCTAGGCCTCAAGCTAAGCCAGCTGCGCGCACATCGTCTCGCCCTAGCCCCAGAAAAGTCGCCTAATTTCAGACATCCGATAGCATGAGCCAACATTCAATCCCTGAAGAAGTTGCCCGCCGGCGTACGTTTGCCATCATCTCTCACCCAGATGCGGGTAAGACGACACTCACTGAAAAAATCCTGTTGTTTGCGGGTGCCATTCAAATCGCCGGTAGCGTCAAGGCACGTAAAGCGTCGCGTCATGCCGCATCGGATTGGATGGAAATAGAAAAGCAGCGCGGCATCTCGGTGGCTTCGTCGGTCATGCAGATGGAGTACGAGGGCTGTGTGCTGAACTTGCTAGATACGCCAGGACACCAAGACTTTTCTGAAGACACTTACCGAGTGTTGACCGCGGTTGATGCCGCTCTCATGGTGATCGATGCGGCCAATGGCGTTGAGCCACAAACCATCCGATTATTAGAGGTATGTCGGGCACGCAACACACCTATCATCACCTTTATCAACAAGATGGACCGCGAGGTGCAACAGCCGTTGGACGTGTTAGCTGAAGTGGAGGCGCACTTGGGTATGGATGCTGTGCCCTTTTCTTGGCCAGTTGGCATGGGGCGGGCTTTCGGTGGCGTCTTTGATATTCCCAATGATCGGATGCGTTTATTTAAATCCGGTCAAGCGCGGCGTGAGTCTGACACCGATGACTTCATCGATGGCTTAGACAATCCACAGATTAGTGAGCGCTTTCCAGACACTTTTGAACAAGCACGCGAAGAAATTGATCTTTTGAAAGAAGCCGCCCCTGCCTTTGATCAAGAGGCGTTTTTACAAGCCAAGCAAACGCCAGTGTTCTTTGGTTCTGCTATCAATAACTTTGGTGTCCAAGAGGTGCTTGATGCGCTCGTGCGCTACGCGCCGGCACCGGGTCCGCGACCGGCGGCTGAGCGAGAGGTCAAACCTGATGAACCCAAATTCACAGGCGTGGTGTTTAAGGTGCAGGCCAACATGGATCCAGCTCACCGCGACCGAGTGGCGTTTGTGAGAGTCAGTTCGGGACGTTTTACCCGCGGGATGCGCTTAAAAGTCAGCCGCAGCAAAAAAGAAGTACGACCCAACAACGTCGTGTCGTTTTTGTCGCAACGCCGCGAGTTAGTCGATGAGGCCTACGCGGGGGACATCATCGGTATTCCTAACCATGGTGTTTTGCACCTAGGTGATGTACTCACCGAATCCGAGACCTTGCACTTCAAGGGTTTGCCTTTCTTTGCACCTGAGTTGTTTCAAGCCGTTGAAGTCGCTGATCCCTTGCGCACCAAGCAGTTACGTATCGGATTGACGCAGCTTGGTGAAGAAGGCGCTATTCAAGTGTTTCGACCCGTGGCAGCCGGTGGGGCGATGTTGCTCGGTGCGGTGGGGGCGTTGCAATTTGAAGTCGTCGGTCATCGCCTTAAAACCGAATACGGTGTGGCTGCGAGGATGATGCCGTCGCGCTACACTTTGGCGCGTTGGGTGACTGCCGAAGACCCTAAGGAGTTGAAGGCATTTTTGGACACAAACGCCGCTCAGATTGCTTATGATGTGGTCGATGCGCCAGCCTACTTGGCGACCTCGCCTGCGCAGCTAAGGGTTATCCAAGAACGTTATCCAGCGCTTCAGTTTCACACCATGCGCGAGCATGGTGGTAAGGTATTTGAGTGAGTAATGACTTGACGAATCACTTGACCAATGACCGGACCAATCAACGTGTTTGTTTGGTTCAATAGGACAAAGAAGATCACACGATGTCTTGGCGCGTCTTAATCGCTTTTTTGGTGTTGACAATGGCTGGTGCGGCCATGGGTGGTGTCGCCCTCGGCAACTGGCTAGTCGATCAAGCACCGGGTGTGGCGGGTGAAGGTACAACGAGTACCGCCAAAGCGCCTGAACAGGTGCTTGATGCGACGGGCCGACCACTGGCTAATGTGGCGCCCCAGCCGCTGGTTGATGGTAGTCTTGGCAGACCGCCTCTGCCACCCTCACCATCCTGGCAGCTAGAGGGCATTTCACTGTTTGATACCGTTTTGGATCCCATGGTTGTCTTGGCCAAAGGTGATCAGGCGTTCACTGTCTCAGATAGGTTGAGTGAAGCTGGGTTTGGTTTGGCCCAAGGCCCAGAAGATGTGGCAACTGTTGATGTAACGAGTTCACAGTCGCAAACATCACAAGCCCCGGCCCCACAACGCGTGACCAGCGAAAAACAGACCGAGGACCCCACGGATGCAAATTGGCGTATGCAATTGACCGATGCGGTTAAGGCATGTGACGACGTGGGTTTCTTCTCGCGGCCCAATTGCATCGAGCGTGCCAGAAAGAAGTTCTGTGAGCCTAACCAAGCTTGGGGACGTGACGAGTTGTGTCCATCGCCTAACGCTTGGTAACCCGCGGCATCTATCTACCTTAAACCTTGCCCCTGGGCTTGTGACTTACGCAAAGACGCTGTGGGGATGCGAAGCAGCTCTCGGTACTTTGCGACAGTTCGGCGAGCAATTGAGATGCCTTCACCATCCAAAAGCTTCGCCAATTGACCGTCAGACAGTGGTTTTAAACGGTCTTCGCCCTCGATTAGGGTTTTGATGCGCGTTTGCACGGCGGTTGAAGACGTTGCCTCACTACCCTCGGTAGCCAAACCGGCCCCAAAAAAGCGCTTTAACTCAACCACCCCGAAAGGGGTCAGCATGAATTTTTGCGTGGTGGCACGCGATATGGTCGATTCATGTAGTCCAAGCTCGCCGGCAATGTCGCGTAACGTCAGAGGTCGCAAAGCACCCCATCCCGTTTCAAAAAAAGCCTGTTGATGTGTCACGATGGCTTGTGAAACCCGTAGGATTGTTTCAAACCGTTGAGACAAATTTCGTATCAACCATCGGGCTTGTTGGACCTGTTCGTACAGAGGCCCATGTGCGCTTGCCCGAGGGTTACCCAAGGCTTGCACGTAGGCCGTATTGAGTCGTAGTTTCGGCATCCCCGCCTCATTGAGCATGGCTTGCCATTGG
>JAWOGG010000231.1:0-25028 GCA_046497085.1 Orrella sp. | reverse complement strand
GGTGACCGTTGATGCGGTTACCCAAGCCCGCGCGGCGATGACAGGCTTGTCCATTGTTGAGACGGCTGACACGTCTGCAAGGGCAGTCGCGCCGCGTGGCGCTGACATCACAGGGGGCGCGGCCGCCTCATCAGTTGCGTTTTGTCCGATTGCAGGCAGAGGAATTAGCAATCCTGCTGTACAAGCGAGTGACACGCACTGGCGAACAAAACGAGCAAACATGGCTACTTTTCCTCTAGAACTGAATCAATTCATCATCTTAACAAGGACTGGAGTCTGGTCTGCACCAATTGACGCAAGACGAGCAACTTGCCATGAAAAAAGTGTCCTGCATTGGGTATAACAACCACTGGCATATCAATCGGTCGAGCCCAACGCATCACTTCTTCAAGTGGAACGACGTCATCGTTTTCACCGTGAATGATCAACGCATCTTCTGGAGCGCTGGTTGTTTGGTGATTAAACCGCAGGGCAGCCGAACCCGCCAAAATAACGCTATTCGGCAGCTTATGTGCCGTACTTTCCCAACCGGCGTAGAGCTGCAAAGCAACCGAGGTTCCAAACGAAAAACCACCGAGAACCCAATGACCGGCACACACCTCGGGGTAACGCTGCTCGAATTGATCCACCAGCGCTGCCATGTCTGATAGCTCGCCTCGCCCTTCATCAAACTGGCCACCAGACTTGCCAATGCCCCTAAAGTTTGGCCGAACAGCCAAGAGTCCGTACTGAACACAAGCGCGGGCAATAGTGGTGACCACTTTATTGTCTCGGGTGCCGCCTTGCGAGGGGTTGGGGTGCAAGATCAAGGCCCAGCCGGTGGGCGTTTCTTCTGGCCAATCGAGCGCGCAGTCAATGTCGCCTGCTAATCCTTCGAAGGTTGTGATTTCAGTGTGTACTGCCATGATTTCCTTATGAGCGTTGAAGTGTTTCTGTTGTTTGCGTGGTGACCCGATTGGCTACCCATTTAGCCACCACATCTACTGCTTGATCGGTCGCTGTACGTAATGCCCGCGCACCCGCTTCAGCCGTGGGTTCAGCCGCCTGGATGCGACGTGTGACACGGATTTGATCGATGACCTCGGTGTTGACGATCAAGACCACTTGAAGGGTCACAACGCCTTCGCTGCGACTGCCATCGGCACTAAAGATTTGTTCGAAAGCCAGTAAAGAGGTCTTGAGCTGTGCCATCTCGGCGTTGATCTCTTGCGCCAGTACCGGACCATCTAGAGACAGACGGTCAAACAAACGCTCACGCACCATAACCGACGGGGCAGATGTCCAACGCACAGTAGCGTAAGCGTTCGGTTGGCCCTCTGGCCCGATACGCCAAATAACCTTTTGGCTTTGCAGCGTGCCCACGGTTGAAACAGTGCCCACAGCAACTGGCGCGCGTGTCGTTGCAGCGGCTTCGGTTTGTGCGGGTGGTGAACCTAGGTCGAGCAGTTGAGGAGCAGGAGGCACTTGACCAAATCCGCATCCAGCGAGTGTCGCGACAACGCCTGCTAGCAGTATGAGTTTGTTAGGTGTCATTGTTGTCTACCACCCTCAAAGCCTTCAAAGCCAGCCTCCCCCGGTCCAGGCCGAACTGGGGGGGCACCAAACAAGATGGACTGCGGTGCACGTTCAAATTCTTGGGCGGTACTGCTAAAGGAGTTGGAGGCTTGTGAGATTGATTCAATCATTTGATTAATTTGCGGCAATGTTGAGGTCTGTAATTGCGCAGCCGAGCGTTGCAATTGTTTTAGGCTGCCTGCGGCCTGTTGCAGGGGACCGGACGGACTGTTTAGGATGTCAATGGTTTGCCGTGCCGATTGGGCCAGTGAGCCGACTTCGCCGCCTATTTGATCCACTTTGGCTAATGTGCCCTCTAATTGTTTGACTAGCGCGGGTAGAGATTGGAGTGTTGGCTCAAGCGCGACAAGTGATTGGTTTAAAGAAGTTGTCAGGGTGTTGGTGTTTTGTAAGATTTCACTGAACGCTTTGGCGTTTTCTGCAGTGACGAATTGCTCCATACGATCCAACACAATTTCACCATCCTCCAGCATTCCAACCCCTGACTTACGTAGCTTTTGAAAAAAGCCTGGGCGGACCGGAATACTGTAGAGGTCGCTCGCTGACGAGCTCACCCTTTCGGGCTTGGCACCATCGTCACGCAAATCAATATTTGAAATGCCAGTCACCCCTTGTGTGCTGATTTCAGCCCATGTTCCTTCGGTAATCGGAGTGCTTGGCAAGACGCCAATATCTATACGGATTAGCCCCGGTTTGTCTTGGTCAATAGACAGGCCCTGCACTTGTCCCACCGCCATGCCTTGGTAGCGAACTTGTGACTGAATGGACAAACCACCAACCGGTAAGTTGGAGACAATCTGGTAGGGGGCGTAAGTGACGTCTTTGCGTCCAATCCATATTGCGGCAATGGCTGCCGCAATCAGCAGCAACAAAACAAACACACCAGCTAGCAAAGCGTGACTTTTGTTTTCCATGGAAGTAACTGCTTAGCCCTTAGAGTCGGTTGAGAGAGTGTTGTTCTTACCCAAAGCACGCGCGCCGCGCTGGCCGTGAAAAAAAGCCTCAATAAATGGATGGTTGACTGCCATCACCTCTTCGATGGTACCTTCAACCAACACTTTTTTGTCAGCTAAAACCGCCACCCGGGTGGCCAAGTCTCTGATCGTATCTAGGTCGTGTGTCACCATGACAACGGTAAAGCTGAGCTGATCGTGTAGTGCTTTGATTAACGCCACAAACTCATCGGAGCGTTGCGGATCCAGACCGGCCGTAGGTTCATCTAAAAACAATAATTCAGGATCTAGCGACAGCGCCCGAGCCAACGCCACACGTTTGATCATACCCCCCGAAAGATCCGAGGGCATCAGGGCCGCATCAGCGGGGGTAAGACCCACCCAAGCCAATCGCATCATGACGACGTCGTGGATCAACGATTCAGGCAAGGTGTGCACTTCGCGCAAAGGCAATGCCACGTTGTCAAAAACCGGTAAAGCAGAAAACAAAGCACCAGATTGAAAGAGCATCCCCCAGCGTCGCGTCAAGGCGATGCGCTCTGCTCCTTGATAAGATCCAATCGGCTCGCCAAAGACGTCGATGCTGCCTTGCTTGACAGCACGTAATCCCAGAATGTGCTGCAAAAGCGTGGTCTTTCCCGACCCTGAGCCGCCGACGATGGCAAGGATTTCGCCTTGCTTAACGACCATGTTTAGGTGCTCGTGGACCACATGAGTACCAAACGCGGTGGTCAAGTCGTTGACCACAATGACTTCGTCATTGCTGTCTGTCGCCAAGTTCTGGTTCGTACTCATGTCAAATACCCATTTGACTAAAAATGACAGCATAGATTGCGTCAATCAAAATCACGCCAGTGATGGCGGTCACCACAGAGGTCGTGGTGCCGCGACCCAGGCTTTCGGTATTGGGTTCAATGCGAAGCCCAAAGTGGCAGGCAACCAGGGCAATCCAGATGCCGAACGTGACGCCTTTGATTAAACCAATCCAATAATTTGTTAATCCTACGGCCCGCGGCAATTCTTGTAAAAACCACATGAACTGAAGACCTAATTCATAATGGGCCGCCACCATGCCACCGAGCAACGCCATGGCATCGGTCCATAGAACCAGCAACGGCATCACGATGGCCAATGCGATGACCCGTGGCAGAATCAGACGCTGACCACGCGAAATGCCCATCACCGCCATGGCGTCCAGCTCTTGTGTGACCCGCATAACACCAATTTGTGCGGTGATGGCTGAGCCCGAGCGGCCGGCCACCAGAATTGCCGCTAAGACCGGACCAAGTTCGCGCACGATTGAAACGCCCAATAACTTGACAATGAATTGACCGGCGCCAAACAGCGCGAGTTGTTGAGCCGAAAGGTAGGAAATCACAACCCCAATTAAGAACCCCACAAGCGCAGTAATTCCGAGCGCCTGAGCACCAGCACGAAATACTTGTGCGGAGATTTCTCGCCATGGGCCCCGTGTTGGTTGCGCCAGAAATCGTAAAAAATCTAACACCAGATTGCCTAGCAATATGAGCAACTCACGCCCATGGTGCGCACCCACCCAAACACCCTCACCAAGGCGGCGTAACCCACTAAACCAATCATGATCGACCCGCGGCGGCAGGCCCTTTTGCTTGGTGGCTAGCATGTCAAATAATTTGGCTTGACTAGCGGTTAAAGCCAATATCTCTGGGAGTCGACCCTGCCACCGCTGCCACAGGAGTTGAGCGCCAACCGAATCAAGGCGGGTATTAGGATCTAGCGTCCAATGCGCACCGTCCGGTACGGCGCGCAACTGACGCTCACGGCGTGCCACTTCGCCCCGAACCGATAACGTTTGCACATTCCAGCCGCCCGAAACGTGCCAAGCATTGCCTTGCTCCGACAGGGGGGCGTCTTGCTGTGGTGTTTCACGAAGGGTCATATGGGATACTAGGTGACTTGAATTCGGGACGTCTATCCACGGTTATAGCCCATCATGTCTACTTCCGCAGCCATCGCGTTGCCTGAACCCCACGCCTTGGTGGCGGGTTTGGTGCATGCCTTACCTGAGTTTGCCACCGTCAAATGGTCCGCATCATTGGGCTCAACCAATCAAACGTTGATGGATGAGACGCGCCAATCCAATCTCTCGCAAGCATCCCATTGGCCGCGACTGATAGGTGCTCACCACCAAACGGCAGGGCGAGGTCGCGCGGGACGCCCTTGGCAAGATCAGCTCGATCAGGCGTTGATGTTTTCTTGTGGATTTCGAACCAATGGTCCGTTGCAAGCTTTGTCTGGGTTGGCGCCCGCTCTAGGCATTGCCAGTGCAGAAGTGATCAATCAGCACTTGGTGGGAGCCCAGGCGATGACCCGGGTGAAGTGGCCCAACGATTTGATGTTGGATCAGGGCAAGTTAGGGGGGATTTTGGTGGAGTCAGTCTTACGGCAAAATAGCGCCGAGCCTGTTTTGTTTTTGGTGGTGGGAATGGGTGTAAACCTATCGGGTCATGAAAGAATGACCCGCGCACTCAAACGATCGGTGGCCGACTTGTCACAAGGCGGTGTCGACATTGATTTGGTGCGGTTGATATCCGATCTGACAAAAGCGTGGCAAAAGACCATTGATACATTGTTCCAACAGGGTTTCAAGCCGTTTGTCGAGCGGCTGCTTCCTTTGGATTTTTTACAAGGCAAAGCGGTGAGCGTGACCCAACAAGAAAAAATACTCCAGTCAGGACTTGCCAGTGGCGTGACCGAGCAAGGTGCGCTGGCTTTGACAATGGCCGATGGCACGGTGACGCAGGTGTTAGTGGGTGACGTGTCGATTCGTTGGGATGAGTATCGGCATGACTCAGTGAATGGGTCGCCTAGCCCATGAAGCTACTTATCGACATTGGTAACACCCGTGTGAAACTGGCGCGGCTAGATGGCCGTGAATTACAATTCTTAGCGGCGTTTGCGACCGAGGACGAGCAAGCCTTGGTTGAGGGCATAAGCGAGTACGTAAAGAGCTCAGCGCCTCACTTAGCCCCTCAATCAGCGACCTACCAAGCGGCCTGGGGGGTGTGCGTGGGAGCCCCAGAGTTGCAACGCTTGGTTCAAACTGCTGTTGGAGCCTCAACGCCAATTCAATGGGTTAATTCGTCGGCGAGTGCGGCTGGCATCACGAACAGCTATCCAGATCCCACACAACTCGGCGCTGACCGTTGGGTGGCAATAGTTGGCTTGACCCGTCATTTCACAGCAGGTGGTGCCGTTGAATCTGCCTTGCAGAAATGCTGCGACAAAAGTCCTTCCTTAGTACTTGCCACGTTTGGTACGGCCACAACCGTTGATACTTTGGGTGGTGATCTGACATTTCGTGGCGGCTTGATCTTGCCCGGCGTGGCCATGATGCGGCATTCACTGGCAGCGGGCACAGCGCGCCTGCCAGCCGCATCAGGTCAAGTCGCAGACAATCCCACCAACACCACCAATGCTATTGCCAGTGGTATCGTCGCGGCGCAAATCGGCGCCCTAACGCGACAGATGGCGATCGCTCAACAACAAGACGGTGTGCCTCCCGTGGTGTGTGTCAGTGGTGGGGCTTACGAAGAGGTACGGTTAGCGCTAGACAAGGCTATGCCTGGTTTTTCTGGTCATCATTTACCGCATGTCGTGCTAGATGGATTGGCCGTGCTGGCCAATCAGACCGTTTAAACAAAGCGCTACAATCCGCTTATGAAAGCATTTTTTGTTTTGCTCGTGGTAGCCAATGTCCTTGTGTATGGACTCGGCGACGGTTGGTTTGGGAATACCCGCAGTCAAGCCGGTCGCACGCCAGCCATGATGAGCTCACAACTTAATCAAGAGGCCTTGACGGTGTCTCAGGGCCGTCTTCAAGCGCGCTGATTGCCTGCATGATGCGTGCCGTCGCACCCACGTGGCTAGCGACCCAAGCCTTTCCTGCCAGTCCTATTTGATGTGCTTGTTGGTGTGAATCAGCCTGTATCAACCAATCGGTCGCCTGGTTGAGTGCTTGTTCGGCGTTCTGAACTTGTGCAATCGCGCCAACGTGTAACGCGCTCTCGACCGCATGCGCAAAGTTGCGGGTGTGAGGGCCAACAATCACCGGGGTACCGGTGGCACAGCATTCGATGAAATTCTGCCCACCGTGGTTTTCAAAGCTACCCGCGACAATCGCGACATCAGCCACACCATAGAAAAACGGCATCTCTCCCATCGTGTCACCAAGCACCACGTCTAGTTTTGACAGTGCCGCGTCGCTTTGCGGATCATCGCGTAAGACTGACCAACGGGCGTAGCGCAGTTTCTCTTCATCGAGTAATCGCGCTGCCTCATCAAACCGCTGGGGATGTCGCGGAATCAAAATAAAGAGTGGCGTGTCATCAGATGGGTGTTTCTTTAGCTGCTGCGCGATCAAGGTAGCGAACTGGCGGTCTTCGCCCTCACGCGTGCTGGCAATGGCGATGACTGGACGTTGCAAGCGTTCGCGCCAGTGCTCTCCGGCTTGCACAGCAACCACTGGCAAGTCGAGGTCAAATTTCAAATTGCCTGATACGGTGACTTCGGGCACACCACTTTCAAACAAACGCTGAGCATCTTCTTCGGTCTGCGCTAGGGCGAGCTCGAGTTTGGCGTAAGTGTCGTGTAAAAGCCCTGCAAATAGGCGGTTGATCCAAAGGGTTTGCTTTAAGGATCGCTCTGAAAACCGCGCGCTGACCAAGACCACTGGAATATCGGCTAGAGCCGCATGGTGGACCAAGTTTGGCCATACTTCGCGTTCTATCAGTAGCGCTATCCGCGGTTCAAAGTGTTTGACAAAGCGGTGCATGGCACCAGAAAAGTCATAGGGCATCCATTGTTGGCGCACCCGTCCTTCATGGATATCTTGTGCAAGTAAACGTTGCCCTTCGGCTCGGCCTGTGGGGGTGAGGTGGGTCAGTAGGACTGTCTCGCCTTTGAGCAGTAGCGTTTGAATAAGCGGCGCCGCAGCGCGTGTTTCACCAACACTCACCGCATGAATCCAGATCGGTGCGGGTCCATCCCAGGGCTGTGAGTAATACCCAAAACGCTCAGCTGCCAGCACGGCCCAATGGGTTTGGCTCTTGCGTTGCCGCCAAAACAGCCAAGCCCATGCCAGTGGGGCCACCAACATCAACAGAATTGAATATATCCAGCGAGCTAACAAAACAGTCAATTCCTATGCGCAAAACCAATAGTAAGAGTGTACGGTAAGCCGGAGGTGGCCTCGTGCGACGTGTCTTTTATGGCAGAGCGGATTCGATGGCTGCTAGAACTTCAGCCCGTCCGGGCGCTTTACCCTTGTCGCCTAAGCTTGCCACAAAGCCACCGCCCACTAGTGGGGTGCGCGCGGGTGTGGAGGCTTTATAAATACCGATGGTGTCAGTTCCAACGGCTGCCGATAAGTGTGTCAAGCCACTGTCCAATCCCACCATAAGACGCGCGCCTGACATCAACGTGGCTAACTCAGTCAGAGAGCTTTTGGCTTGCACCATTGCACCTGGTCGTGAGCCGATCAGTTGTTGTGCCCGCTCGCGTTCGGCTTCGCTGCCAGCGAGCAGACGCAGTTCGAGATCATGACTCTGTAGGCAGTCGAACACGGTTTGCCAATCAGCCGTTGGCCAGAGCTTATTGTCGCGGCTAGCCGAAGGCATGATGACCGCGTAAGGTGCGGCTGTTGTGGGTGAAATGAGGTGGTCTAACCCAAAGTCTGGCGGCCCTTCAGGTGTGTAGCCAAAAGTCAACGAAGCGAGTTGTCGTTGACGCTCGACGGCGGGTTGCCAAATCTCAACACGGTGACGAACGTCATAAAAAAGGCTACATAGGGGCTCGCGTGTTGAGCGCCAATCAAAGCCATGCTTCACGCCGTGAGCCTGTTTCACTAACCACACAGACTTCATCAAGCCTTGCATGTCCAAGACGAGGTCGTATTCGACAGAACGCAGCGCTTTAATGGCCGCCGTACGCTCTGCCTTGGATTGTGCGGACCACCAAGCGCGTCGCCATCGGCGATGGGCGATCACAATCACTCGGTCGATGGCCGCATGCCAGCGGGGTATCTCGGTAAACGCTTCTTCGACGACCCAGTCGATAGTGGCTTCGGGTATGTGCCTCTTGATATCCGATATCGCTGGCAACATATGGATCAAATCACCAAGCGACGAGGTTCGTACGATCAAGATTTTCATGAGATTTCACGCAAACGGCTCAAGGTCTCGTTAACACCATCCTGCCAAAGGCTGGGCTTTACACCAAAAGCCTTTTGCAGTTTCTGGGTCGAGAGCCTTGAGTTCATTGGGCGCGCGGCGTCGGTGGGATATTCTGATGATGGGATGCCTTGAATATCTGCGGCAGATAAGCGGATAGGCCAACCTAAGGCACGAGCCTGCTCAATTAGGTAGGCAGCGTAGCCATGCCAGCTGGTATGACCATCAGCGCTCAGGTGATAGAGGCCCCAACGAGGGTCATCGGTAGGTTGTCCCAACATTGTTTTGAGAATCGTCAGGGTAAGTTCAGCGATTAAGTCTGTAGATGTTGGTGCGCCTATCTGGTCATTGACCACCTTTAAGGCATCACGCTCTAGCGCAAGGCGCAGCATGGTTTGCAAGAAGTTTTGCCCATGGGCGCCAAATACCCAGCTTGTCCTAAAAATTAAGTGAGGGCCATTGGCAGCAATCACTGCCCGCTCGCCGGCTAACTTGCTACGCCCATAAACCGATGCTGGATTGGGTGTGTCGTTTTCCGTATAGGGGTCTGTGCCGGTGCCATCAAACACATAGTCTGTCGAATAGTGGACGATGGGTATTTGCCATGCTGCAGCCACCGTGGCCATGATGCCGGGTGCCAATGCGTTGACATCAAAAGCAAGCGTCGGCTCGGACTCAGCGCGATCCACTGCCGTGTAGGCGGCCGCATTGATCAAAACAGTCGGACGGTGCGTCTCGATCGCTGTGTGTAAGTGATCGGCCAAGTGGTCTAAATCACTCAGATCTAGGCTTTGGCGGTCAAAAGTAACAGCTGCGGCGCTTTCAGGTAAGTGCCGCACCAGTGCATGGCCTACTTGCCCCTGACAGCCGGTGATCAAAGCACGCAATGGGACTGGTTGGCTTGTTGAGATTGAAGAGGTTGGGGAACTCATTGAGCCCGATGGTGATGATTCAGACATGATCATATTGTATGAGTGAATTAAAACAGTCGTGCTCTACAGCGCGAAGGTGATCACACCCACAGCCAGAAGAAACCACAGGGAGATCCGTTTGATTTGATCGGCCCGGTTTCGTAAGGCTTTGGTAAAAAGGTAAGCACCGAGTGCTGTGGCAAGTAGGTAGAGGGGCAGTAAGGCACCAACATAAGCGAACTGTGTAGGCTGCATGGCGCCTTTGAGTAGCAACATCGAAAGAGCCATCACTTGAGTGAAAGCAAAAAATACAGTGAAAAATATTCTGAAAGCGACCGGTGAAAAGCCCTTGGCTGAAAGCATATAAAGCACAAAAGGGGGGCCGCCAATGCCGGCGATTGAGGTCAAAATGCCGCTGGTTATGCCGGCGACGCCATCTTGTAAGCGGCCTCTCGGTCCTTTGTAGTACCAGCCGGTTAAGAGCACGATGGAGAGCAAAATGACCACCAAGGCGACCAGACGCCTTAAGAGCGAAGGGTCAAGGCCGGCTAACAGCAGACCGCCAAGCGGGATGCCGATAAGGGCTGATGGCAACATTCGCCAGATGAGTGGCCAGTCAACATCTTTCCACATGCCAGGTAATAATTGGAAGGTGCTCGCAAAGTTCAATAAAACGACCACGACCACCACATCCTGAGGCGATAAATACAAGCTAAAAACCGGTGCGAGTAATAATCCACCCCCAAACCCGGCAAACGCTCTCATGGTTCCGCCGGCAACGGTTGTCAGCACCATGACCACAAACATTAACGTGGTCGGGAACAGCGATGCCCAGAGATCGCCCATCGTAGTTACCGCACTATCAAACTAGAGTCGTTGACTTAAAAGCGTTCTCATAGTGACGAGTCATTAACGACCCTTAAAGACAGGCGCACGCTTTTCAGCAAATGCTTGTTTGCCTTCTTGGTAGTCCTCGCTGGCAAAACACGTCATCACCAGATTGCGCATTTCTTCCATGTCAATGTGCGCCGGGACCTCTTGAAACTGCCGGATCATTTTTTTACCGACACTCAAAGTCAGCGGTGCGTTGGCAGCCAGTCGTTCGAGATACTGTGTGACTGTTTCCTCAAATGATTCTTCATTGGCCAAGTGTTGCACCAAACCCATGCGCAATGCCTCGTCAGATCCGAGTCGACGCGCTGACAGAAATATGTCGAGCGCATTGGCTGGACCCACAACCGTGACCAAGTTACGAATGGCCGTCATCCGATAACCTAGGCCCATTTTGCCGGCTGGTATGGCGAAGGAGCTGTTGTCGCAGGCAATGCGCACATCGCAGCAAAGCGCAAGGTTCAATCCGCCACCGATGCAATAGCCCTTGATACGAGCAACGGTCGGTTTGGCGTAGTTATAGAGCGCATTTTGTGCGCCTTCCGCAACCCTTTCGTACTCAGCAACGGCGTCGGCCGATGAACGCAGTTTGTCGAATTGAGAGATATTGGCGCCACTCACAAAGGCCTTTTCGCCCGCACCGGTTAAGACCACTGCCCGGACCTCATCGTCTGCTTCAAAGGCAGACAATGCTGGCACTAAACCTGCCCACATGTCTAAAGACATGGCGTTGTGTTTAGCCGGGTTGTTAAAGGTAATCCAGCCCACGGCACCACGCTTTTCTACGATCAGGCTATTGTCAGCATTATCCATATGAGGTTAGTTTCCAAATAAGTTGCGATAACCGTTTATACCGTGTTCCAAATGATCTCGCATGGCTTGACGGGCGGCATTGGCGTCTTGCTTCTCGATCGCATCCACAATGCGCTGGTGTTCTTCACGCACAGCTTCAACCCGAGAGGTCCCAGAGCTTCTAAAGCGCAACGTTCTCACCGCATCACGTATGACGGAACTGATATGACCCATGATGCGTACAAAGTATGGGTTGTTGGAAGACTGAGCCACCGCCAAATGAAAGTCGACAGCCGAATTGGCGCCAGCTTCCCAATCGTCGGGAGCGTGATCGTCTTGTTTTAATGCCTCTTTTAAGGCTTCAAGCTGGGCTGTGGTGCGGTGAGTGGCGGCTAATGCAGCGGCGCCCGATTCAATTTCCACGCGCAAGCGATACACGTCAATGAGCTGCTTGAATTCCAGCAGGTCATCTTTTTCTGGCTCAAAAGGGCGATTGTTTAGGTCGCGTTTGACGAAAGTCCCTACGCCATGTCGAGTTTCAACCAAGCCGGTTAGCTTTAAGCGGGCGATGGCTTCACGCACCACGTTGCGGCTAACGCCGAACTGAGCGCCAAGTGCTTGCTCTGTTGGCAACCGCTGGCCGGGTCCAAGGGTTTCTTTTAGAATTCGATCGCGCAACTGTTGTGCGATTTCATCAGCGAGGTTTTCTGGGCGGCCTAAGCTTTCAAAGGCGGCGACAGGTTTGTTCATCGCCTGGCGGCGAGACTCGCGGCTATGTACGATTCGTCCAACTCCGTTCATTGTTTGCCTCCTGTGGGCAAACAATTTGACTGTGCGACAGGCGCGGCAACAAATTGTTTCATCTGATTCCCCTGTGTTTTTGGCGAAACTGAGTGTTAGGTCACTCTTGAATTGGATGATATACACAATTTTGCAATGTCCGGACAATGCTCGAGCTGTCTATTTCGTGTCAAGACTGCTGTATAGGTACAATGAAATAACTTAGGAAACTAAAAAATCATGATTATTGTCACTGGCGGCGCCGGCTTTATCGGCAGCAATTTTGTACACACTTGGCTGTCTAATTTTGATGAGCCCATACTCAATTTAGACAAATTGACATACGCCGGGAATCCTGAAAATCTCATTAAATTTCAATCGGATAGCAGGTATCAGTTTGTCCAAGGGGACATTGGTGACCGTTCGTTGATTGCAAAGTTATTGGACGAGCACCAGCCACGCGCCGTGATTAATTTTGCCGCGGAGTCACATGTGGACAGATCCATCGATGGGCCGGGCGAATTCATCGAGACCAACGTTGTAGGCACATTCCACCTGCTGGAATCGGTGCGCGGCTTTTGGCAATCTCTGCCCTTATCGGCACAATCGACCTTTCGTTTCTTGCACGTTTCAACCGATGAGGTCTATGGCACGCTGTCAGCCGAAGCGCCTGCGTTCCGAGAAACGAATGCCTACGAACCCAATAGTCCTTATGCCGCGAGCAAAGCCGCCTCAGATCATTTGGTACGTGCTTGGCATCACACTTATGGACTGCCAGTGCTGACCACTAACTGCAGCAACAACTATGGCCCCTACCACTTCCCTGAAAAGCTCATCCCCTTGGTCATCTTGAATGCGCTAGCTGGCAAGCCTTTGCCGATCTATGGTGATGGGCAGCAAGTAAGAGACTGGCTTTATGTGCAAGACCACGCCACAGCCATCATCAAAGTGTTGAAAGAAGGACAAGTCGGCGAAACCTACAATATTGGTGGGCGCAATGAAAAAACCAACCTAGAGGTGGTTAAGAGCATTTGCGGCTATCTTGATGAACGCCAACCGAGAGCAGACGGTCAGTCCTATGCCGAGCAAATGACGTTTGTTAAAGACCGACCAGGCCATGACCGTCGTTATGCGATTGATGCCAGCAAGATTGCCGACACGCTAGGCTGGTATCCTCAGGAAACATTTGAAACCGGCTTGAAAAAAACCGTTGATTGGTACTTAGAAAACCCCACTTGGGTAGCGAATGTCACCAGCGGTGACTACCGGCACTGGATAGAAAAACAATATGGAAAATAATCACGTGCCACGCCGTGGCATTATTTTGGCGGGTGGTTCGGGCACCCGCTTGTACCCCATCACCCAAGGGGTCTCCAAGCAGCTTTTGCCGATCTACGACAAGCCAATGGTGTATTACCCGCTTGCGACATTGATGTTGGCCGGTATTCGGGATGTGTTGTTGATTTCTACACCACAGGACACGCCACGCTTTGAAGCCCTACTTGGCGATGGCAGTCAGTGGGGTATGAATATTCAATTCGCCGTCCAACCTTCGCCAGATGGTTTGGCGCAAGCCTTCATTATCGGCCGCGATTTTGTGCAAGATAAGCCAAGCGCTTTGGTTTTAGGTGACAACATTTTCTACGGTCACGATTTGGTCAAACTGTTAAATAGCGCCAATCAGCGAACCAGCGGTGCCACAGTCTTTGCTTACCACGTACAAGACCCTGAGCGATACGGCGTGGTTGCTTTTGATGAGCAGCAACGTGCCATAAGCCTAGAAGAAAAACCCGCTTTGCCAAAAAGTAGCTATGCGGTAACGGGCTTGTATTTTTACGATGGGACAGTCTGCGACATCGCACAAAACATACAGCCATCCGCGCGTGGCGAGCTTGAAATCACCGATGTGAATCGAGAGTACCTTAAGCGCGAGCAACTGACAGTTGAAATGATGGGCCGTGGCTATGCGTGGCTTGATACCGGTACACAAGACAGTTTGATCGAAGCCTCTAGCTATATTGCGACCATTCAAAAGCGCCAAGGCTTGATGGTTGCCTGTCCTGAAGAAATTGCGCTCTCCAACGGTTGGATCAACGAGGAACAAGTAGAGAAGTTGGCCTCACCGCTGCAAAAGAACAGCTACGGGCAGTACCTGTTGCGCTTAGTCTCACAAAGAGGTGGTTGACGGTTATGGCTTACACCGTTGAAACAACCAATCTACCGGATGTGTTGCTATTGACCCCTCAAGTCTTTGGCGACGAGAGGGGGTTCTTTTTTGAGAGCTTCAATCAACGTGATTTTGAGCAAGCCACTCACCAACAGGTGACCTTTGTACAAGATAATCACAGCCGCTCCGCTAAGCATGTGTTGCGTGGATTGCACTTTCAGACCCAACACCCCCAAGGCAAACTAGTCCGTGTTTGTACGGGCGAGGTGTTTGATGTGGCGGTCGATGTGCGCACCAACTCCCCAACGTTTGGGCAGTGGACAGGTCATCACTTGTCGGCCAAGAACCATCAGCAACTTTGGGTGCCACCAGGCTTTGCGCATGGGTTTGTGGTGCTCAGTGACTCAGCCGAATTTCTCTATAAAACCACTGACTATTACTTTCCGGCGTTTGAGCAGTCACTCTATTGGGCTGATCCGGCCATTGGTATCGAGTGGCCCTTGAAGGACGAGCCAGTTCTGTCAGTCAAAGACGAGTCGGCGCGTGCGCTTTCGCTCGATCAAGTGTTCGAGCTTATGCATCCGCAAGGTCGTGGTGACTAGCGAAATGTTGCCAGCAGCCACAAAGCGGCATTGTTTGGTGGCTATTTCATCTCATGGGTTTGGGCATTTGTCGCAGGTCGCGCCAGTGTTGAATCAATTCGCCGGCGAGTGTCTACCCTCAGACCCGACCATGCGCTTTACCTTACGCACAACCTTGCCGCCTGAAGCGATCGCCAAGCGCGTCGTGATCCCGTTTGACATCGATTTGGGTAGCGATGATTTTGGCATGGTGATGTTTAACGCCTTGCAAAGCAATGTGCCTGAGAGCTTACGTCGCTATAAAGCTCAACACGCCGATTGGGAGTCCGCCGTTGATGCCTTGGCCCAACACTTGTCTGATCTCAAGGTTGATGTTCTTTTTGCGGACATTCCTTATCTGACTTTAGCGGCAGCCGCTCGTGTTGGCATTCCTTCGGTTGCCATGTGTTCATTAAATTGGGCCGATATTCTTGAACAAAGTGTCGCAGAAGATCCCACGGCACTCGCCACAGCAGGACTTTCTCGCCGCGGTTTTGAGGCGATTTTGCAGACGATGCGAGAGGCCTATGCCAGCGCGTCGGTGTTTCTGCAGCCCGAGCCCAGCATGGCGATGTCTGGCCTGTCGAATTTGCGTCGGATTGAGCCTGTCAGTGAGCCGGCAGCCAATTTGGGCCGTGAGTCACTGGTGCAGTGGGTGGCGCAAGCTGGGTTCAAAGATGCCGCTCAAGGTTGGTTTGTTCTCGTCAGTATGGGTGGCATTCCAACAACGTTAAAGCCCGAGCAATGGCCGACGCATTGTTTAGGACGGCCGCTCTTTTATCTGGTCACGCCCGACTTGGCTGGACAGCACCCACACGCGGTGACAATGCAAGCACATGGCATGCAAGTACCTGTGCCTTCATATCAAGTGTTGATTGCAGCAAGCGATGTCGTGTTGAGTAAGCCAGGTTATGGGACGTTTGTAGAGGCTTGCGTGGCGGGTACTCCCGTGCTGTATGTCGCTCGGCCGGCATGGCCCGAGTCAGCTGCACTGAATCAATGGATTGATCGTGTGGGTCATGCGCGCCAAATTGACGCGCAGCAGCTTGCAACGGGAAACTTTGAGGCGCCTTTGTGCGAGCTCTTGGCGCAAGGTCGGTCTAAGCCGCTAAAGTCGAGTGGTGCAGCCATGGCCGCAACAGCGATTCGTGAGTTGTGTCCATGAACAACATTTACAGCGCGCGATCGGAGCCCATCTCCCACAGCGGCAGCTGAGGTAGCGTTTCATCGTTGGTGTCCATTACCAAATTGCTTGCGCGAACGCCAAGCAGGCGAATACGGTCTTGCCAAACGACCCGTTTCAGACAGTCAGAAACAGCCTCGCGAATAGACTTGGCATCCCCAACGGCAACTGGCAGTGTCAAGTCACGCGTGACCACAGAAAAGTCTGCAAACTTTACTTTGATGCCAACTGTTTTACAGAGCAGTTGCTTGTGTTCTAGATCGAGTGCGACACGTCGGCACAAATCATCAACCCATCGAGTGAGTTCTCTACGGTCGTGTTTGACGTGTAAGTTGTTTTCTAGGGTCGTCTCTCTGCTCAGTGACTTGGGGTCTCGATGGGTGATCACCTCACGGTCGTCGTGGCCATGTGACACTTCGTGTAGCCAATGCCCCATTTGTCTACCAAAATGTGCGATCAACTCAACGGCAGGGGTGTGAGCCAAATCACCAATCGTGCGAATATTCAGTGAGGCAAGTTTTTCAGTGGCTTTCGGACCGATGCCATTGACCTTACTCGCTGGCAACGGCCAGATACGGTCAGGAATTTCCTCGGGTGCCAAGAGTGTCAGGCCATCAGGTTTATCTAGATCCGAGCAAATTTTTGACAGTAGTTTGTTGGGCGACACACCAATCGAACATGACAGCCCCGTGGCATCAAACACGGCTTGTTTGATTCGCTTTGCCAGTTCTAAGGTATTGGAATCAAGATCGGTCAGATCAAGATAGATTTCGTCAATGCCCCTATCTTCCATGATTGGAGCGATCGATAAAACCGCCGCTTTAAAACGTCGCGAGTGGTCGCGGTAAGCGTCAAAATCAGCGGGCAGTAGAACAGCGTCTGGCGCTAACTTAGCGCTTTGCATCAAGCCCATACCGGAAAAAACACCTAGGGCGCGGGCTTCATAGGTTGACGTGGTCACCACGCCTCGACCCACATAAGTACCAAGCGAACCATATTGCCACTGGCCGTCTGCTTCTTGAAACGGAGCAGGTACGCGCTTGCCGCCAACCACCACTGGCCGGCCCTTTAGATGTGGGTATCGCAATAACTCGACGGACGCAAAAAAGGCATCCATGTCTAAGTGAGCGATACGGCGATTGGCGGTCATAAAGCGTGATGTCGCAACAAGTGATTTGGGTGGTAATGAGGGGCACACACAACAACTGTATTCGAGCCTATTCTCAAGTGTATAGTCGACGCCATATTGAACACGGAAAACCTATGGTTGAGTCAAATCCACAGTACCGCGCTATTCATCAACAGGTGTTGCGTGCCATCGCGTTAGATCGCACGCCAGGCTATCATTTCTGCGGCAATTTCTTGGGTCTGCATTTTGACGGTTTGGAGGGCAACCAGGCCCGTGTCACTTTACCCACGACCCCTTGGGTGACTGATGATCAAGGGCACATTGACCCCTTTGCAATGGGGGTGCTGATCGATTTCGCGCTGGCCAACGCGGTTAGAACCGCGGTCGTACCTGAAGCGCGCTTGGCCACCGTTTCTCTAAATCTGCAACTCACGGGCGAGCCTTTGGTAGGCGACTTGACCGCGCACGCGGAGCTAGAAGGTTTCTTTGCTCAGGCCACGGGTAAGTTAGGCATGACCCGCGGCCGAGTGTTTGCCAACGGTAAAGTGGTGGCCTATGGCAGTGCGACCTTCATGGTGCTGCCTGCCCCGAAAGGCAAAACTTTGTACCCGGTGCCCTGGATTTATCGACCCGTGCCGCAAGACCTGCCACCATTGGACATGGAAACGCTTTCTGAGACCGAGCAGTGGATTCTGGCACGCAGTCAAGCAACCTTAGCCAGCCTTGAGCCAACCGAAACCGAGGCGAGCAGCAAGGCTAGGGCCGCCTTCCTTGAGGCCTTTCTTGGCATCGAAATGATGGACAGCGAGCAAGGCTCAAAGGTCACCATTCCCAATGGTCCGCACGTGGGCAATCGCGTGGGCCATGTGCAAGGGGGTATTTCTTTGGGGTTGGCGCTTTATTCGGCCAATCGCGCATTGTCTAAAGATTGGCGTTGCAGCGGGATAAACGCCAGCTACGTGAGCCCTGGGATGGGTGCGGCACTAGCAAGCGAGTCGGTGGTCACTCATCGCGGTCGATTAACCGCCGTTGGTCGCACCCAAGTGAAGGGCGACACTGAAAAAGTGGTGCTTGATGTCATGACACATCATGTGAGAGGCACAACTTAGTTGCTGGCGCCGACTGTTTGGCATGGACTAAACTAACGATAGGGGTGCGATGGTGAGTCTCATATTCACCGTTTCGCTGTCCTTTGATTTGTTGCTTAACGGATGCCCATGTCTACTGAAACGTCGATTTTGTTTACGCCTGTGATTCTCTGCGGTGGTTCGGGAACTCGCTTATGGCCGTTGTCACGCAATGGATTTCCCAAACAGTTTCTTGTTTTACACGGCAATCAGAGTTTGTTTCAGCAAGCAGCCGAACGATTGACGGGCCTTGCCAGTGAGCGATGCACGTCAACCCCATCATTGATTGTGACCAATGAGGCGCATCGGTTTCTTGTGATGGAGCAGTGGCGCGAATTGGGCGCGGCTAGTGAGGCATTGTTGTTGCTTGAACCACAGGGTCGAAACACGGCACCTGCCATCACCATGGCGGCATTGGCCGCATCACGCGAAGGGACAGATCCAGTATTAGTGGTTTCGCCAGCCGACCAAGTCATTGGCGATAACCCGGCATTCAGTGAAGCGCTTAACCTTGCCATGCAACGGGCAGCTAAGGGTGCCATTGTGGTCCTAGGGGTCACACCGACTAGCCCAGAAACCGGTTACGGCTACATACGGCAAGGCAATCAGCCCGCTGAGGATGGCGCTTATCCAGTCGCTCAATTCACAGAAAAGCCAGACTTTGAGACTGCCAAGCAATACATCGCCAGTGGTGAATACACCTGGAATGCGGGCATTTTTGTGGTGCGTGCCAGCGTCTGGTTGAAGGCTGTGGCGGCATTTGCGCCAGCGATGGCAGAGACGATACAAGCCGCGTGGTCAGGCGCTGAAGTGGACCAACAATTTATTCGGCCGCACGCCGAGGCGTTTTTAGCGTCGCCCGCTATTTCAGCGGACTATGCGGTGCTTGAGCGTTGTCCGGGCAGTGAGTTTCCAATTGAAGTAGTGCCGTTAGATGCGGGCTGGAGTGACCTTGGTGCTTGGGATGCGGTTTGGCAGCTCGGCCATAAAGACGCCGACGGCAACGTGCTTAAAGGCGATGCGGTCACGATCGACACGCAAAACTCACTGATACACGCCAGCCATCGATTGGTCGGCACCGTCGGTGTGCAAGACCTAGTCGTTGTTGAGACGGCTGATGCCGTGCTTGTTGGTCATCGTGATCAGGCTCAGCAAGTAAAGGCCATTGTGCAGGCGTTATCCGATCAACAACGCGAGGAGCACGAGCTGCACCGCAAAGTTCATCGGCCTTGGGGTTGGTATGACAGCATTGATGAGGCGGACCGCTTCAAAGTTAAGCGGATCATGGTCAACCCAGGGGCGAGCCTTAGTCTGCAAATGCATCATCATCGTGCTGAGCATTGGATAGTGGTGAGCGGCACAGCTGAAGTCACCTGCGGTGACAAAGTCGTGGTGCTCAGTGAAAACGAGTCAACCTATATCCCGCTTGGAGAAGTCCATCGATTAGCCAATCCGGGCAAGATACCGCTTGAAATCATTGAGGTGCAGTCCGGTAGCTACCTAGGCGAAGACGACATTGTCCGTTTGAAAGACAACTATCAACGTGTGAATCGCTAGGGACCCGGCAGAACAGCCCGGCACTTAGCCGAGTTCGATGTCGACCACAATTGGGGCGTGATCCGACAGCAGGCTCCAAGGGCGTCCACGCAGCACTTGCGCTTGCTTGACTGCAAAGCCGCGTTGATAGATGCGATCAAGTCTCAGAATCGGAAACTTTGATGGGAACGTTTTAGGGGGAGGTCGCTTGGCTTGAGCACCGCTCATGGGTAATTGGTTGATGTAATGTTGGCGGTCCCTAACCAGGCCCTTGAAAGGCCGTTGCCCGCGTAGTGCTTGACCAATTTGCCGCATTGAGTCGCGCAGCTTTGGTATATCGCCCGCGGTTTTGGGGGCGAGAGAAAACACCTCATGCAGGTTGAGTTGCTTCACAAACAGCGGCGCCAGTTCGTCGCGCCAATCGTTGAAATCACCGGCAATCAAAATGGGTGCGTCATCAGGCACGAGTCGCTGAATGCGTAATGCCATGGCTTCGACTTGCTTGACTCGGCTACCCGCAAACAGACCCAGATGAACTACAAAACAGTGCACTGTGCGGTTGTCTATCAGTAACTCTGCATGCAGCAACCCGCGTTGTTCTAATTTGTGATCTGAAACGTCTTCGTTTTCAAAGGCGGTGATGGGAAACCGTGACAACAAGGCATTGCCGTGATCGGTCCTCTGTCGCACTGCGTTGCACCCGTAAGCGACCTCCATATGGAGCGCTGCAGCCAGAGACTCATGCTGAGCGTGCAGTGCGACCTGTTGTTCATTACGGCCTTGAACTTCTTGCAAGAACAACACATCTGGGCTGAGACGGTGTAACCCCAGGCGCAGTTCAGCCAACGAACCCTTGCCACCCAAAGAGCGGCCTTTGTGGATGTTGTAGCTGACGATCCGCAGCCTGGCCATGTCGGTTTAGGACTGAGGCGCAGGCGTGTCAGTTTGACGCAACCTGATGTGCAGTTCTTTGAGTTGCTTGTCATCAACCACAGAAGGCGCTTGAGTCAAGAGGCACTGGGCACGTTGTGTCTTAGGGAACGCAATCACATCGCGAATCGACTCCGCGCCAGTCATCATCGTGACAATGCGGTCTAACCCAAACGCAATGCCCCCATGGGGCGGTGCGCCGTATTGAAGCGCATCAAGCAAGAATCCGAATTTGACCTGCGCCTCTTGCTCGTCAATCTTTAAGGCACGGAATACCTTGCTTTGGACTTCCTCACGGTGAATACGCACCGATCCGCCCCCGATTTCAGAGCCGTTTAACACCATGTCGTAGGCCTTAGAAAGCGCCTGCCCAAGATCGCTGGTTAATAAATCCTCATGCCCGTCTTTGGGGCTGGTAAACGGGTGGTGAGCGGCAGTGTAGCGGCCCGCCTCTTCGTCGTACTCAAACATCGGGAAATCGACCACCCAGAGAGGTTTCCAGCCGGGTTGCATCAGGCCTTGGGCTTGACCGAATTCGCTGTGTCCGATCTTTAAACGCAAAGCACCCATGGCATCGTTTACAACCTTGCTGCGATCAGCACCAAAGAAGAGTAAGTCTCCATCTTGCGCAACCGTGCGGGTCAGCATTTCGTTAATGGCCGCATCATGAATATTTTTAACGATAGGTGATTGCAACCCGTCACGGCCTTTGGCAACTTCATTGACTTTGATCCAGGCAAGGCCTTTGGCGCCATAGATGGCCACAAACTTTGTGTAGGCGTCGATCTCGCTACGCGACAGCTCAGCACCTTTGGGCACACGCAAGGCGACCACTCGGCTGCCGGGGGCCTGCGCGGCTTGTGCAAATACCTTGAAGTCAACGTCTTGCATCACATCTGACAGGTCGGTGAACACCATATCGACACGCAGATCTGGCTTGTCCGAACCGTAGAGCCGAATGGCTTCGGCGTGTGTCATGGTTGGGAAAGGGTTGGGCAAACTCACGCCTTGTACTGACTGGAACACTTCGCGGATCATGTCTTCAAATATCGCGCGAATTTCTTCTTCATTCAGGAAAGAAGTTTCGCAATCAATTTGGGTGAACTCCGGTTGGCGATCGGCGCGCAGGTCTTCGTCGCGAAAGCATTTGGTGATTTGGTAGTAGCGATCGAAGCCACTCACCATCAGCATTTGCTTAAAAAGCTGCGGTGATTGTGGCAACGCAAAGAATTCACCCGCGCTAACGCGAGAAGGCACCAGGTAATCACGCGCACCCTCGGGTGTACTTTTGGTGAGCATTGGGGTTTCGATGTCGATAAAGCCAAGCTTGTCGAGAAACTGTCGAACCGCCATGCTGACCCGATAACGCAAGGTTAGGTTTTTCTGCATCTGGTCACGTCGCAGATCAAGCACGCGGTGTGTCAGACGAGTGGTCTCAGACAGGTTTTCATCGTCAAGCTGGAAAGCAGGTGTGACTGAAGCATTCAGGATTTCCACTTCGTCACAGAGGATTTCGATGTCGCCCGAAGCCAAGTCCTTGTTAACCGTGCCTTCTGGGCGGTGGCGCACACGACCCACGATCTTGATGCAGAACTCATTGCGTAGGCGTTCCGCCGTTTCGAAAGCTTGGGCGTTGTCAGGATCAAAGACGATTTGGGCCAAGCCAGCTCGGTCGCGCAGGTCAATAAAAACAACCCCACCGTGATCGCGTCGGCGATGAACCCAACCAAACAGCGTGACGGTTTTATCAAGGTGGTCAAGGCAGACCTCGCCGGTGTAACAAGTACGCATTCAGAAATGCTCCTTTAGGGGAGTGGGTGGGGGGTTTGATGACCCCCCAGTCAGTCAATACATTAAGTCAATACACTGAGTCAAAATACTCAGGGGTTTGATTAGTGCCCTTCAAACACGCTTCAAAAACCCAAGCGCACTTCGCAGTGGCTTCGGCCGGCGGGGCACAAAGTTTAATCAGTGCTAGCTGGCTTGGTTGCCGATTCGCTCGATTTCGATTCGGTCGCTGCGCTAGCCGTTTGTGCAGGCGTATCCGCTGTTGTCGACGTTTTGGTTGAGTCAGTCTTTGCATCGGTCGCAGGCGCGCTGCTAGGTTTTGCATTATTCCGAAAATCCGTGACATACCAACCCGACCCTTTGAGTTGAAAGCCGGCGGCTGTCACTTGTTTGGCATAAGTCGACTGACCACAGGCTGGGCATGTGGTCAAAGGCGCGTCAGACATTTTTTGCAAAATGTCTTCGGCGTGTCCGCACTCGGTGCATCGATAGGCGTAGATAGGCACCCTTCACTCCTTCAGCAAAAGTAGTGCAAATTCATAGGAAAGATCCCGATTTTAGCGCTATTCGCACCGCTTGGAGGTCGCAGCGGTGGCGAGAGCAGCGGCGCGATCAAATCGCTAGGCCCTCTCGCCTTTTCTGGGTTGCGGTTGCTTACGACTTATAAGCCTATGTCTGACAGGTTTGGCTTTGCTCGATGCCAATCGGTGACTTGTTGAAATGCCACGCCGATACTCAGTAAGGTGGATTCGCAGAAGGGTTTGCCAAGTAGTTGCACACTAAGTGGGAGTCCGCTGCGACTTAATCCAGCCGGCAGTACCAGTCCGCATGTGCTCAGATAGTTGCCAGCCCGCGAGAAGGAAGCCATCGGTGTTTGCAACTCATCGACATCGGATAAAGCCGCAGCCGGGAAGGGCACGGAAGGGGTGACTAGCGCACTATAGTCGTGCATCAACGAGCGCCACTGTTCACTGCAAGCACGATGGTGGGCCATTGCGTTGATGTATTGCGCTGCGCTAACGTGCGCCCCGGCTTGAATGCGTTGGCGCACAGCGGGCCCGAGTGGCAGTTTCTCATCGTCTATGTAGTCGCCATGGATGGCGAAGGCCTCGGCAGCGATGATTTGGCCATTGCGCTGCATTAAATCAGCCAAATCGAACGGTAAAGAAAGCTCACTAAGTTGTGCACCTAAAGAGGTCAGGACTTTGCAGGACTCTTCAAACGCAACTAAAGCTTCGCTGTCGACCTCAAGTGGGTATTGACTAGGGGCCAGCACTGCCAAGTGAACCCCGGCAAGTGGTTTGGGGCCTGTCGGCATATCGTCGGTTGACCATTGAAACCTTGGGCGGTTTAGACTTGAAGGGTCAAGCGGGTCGGCACCGGCCATCAGTGAGGTCCAGATAGCAGCGTCCTCTGCGCTATGTGTCATTGGCCCAATGGTGTCTAGGGTTGAGGACAAGGCCACCGCACCATACAAGCTGATGAGGCCACGAGTCGTTTTAAGACCAGTCAGGCCGTTGAGCGCACAGGGAATGCGCACGGAACCGCCGGTGTCTGAACCGATGGCAGCAGGTGCCAGACCCGCTGCGACAGCAACACCCGAACCGCTTGATGAGCCCCCGGGGGCACGATGCGTTTGTAGGTCCCACGGATTCCATGGTGTTCCCATCACTGGATTGGTGCCCCAGCCGCCAAAGGCAAATTCGACCATGTGGGTCTTACCAAGCATCACCATACCGGCTTGCAGCAGTTTCATCATCGCCGTGCAATCGATCTCGCTGCGCCGGTTGCGCCAGGCCTCAGAGCCAGCTGTGGTGATGTGGCCTTTGAGTTCGCAAAGGTCTTTGGCGGCAAAAGGCACGCCGTCGAGTGGGCTCAAAGAGACACCATTGGCACGACGCTCGTCTGCCGCCCGAGCCATCGCAAGCGCCATCGACGCATCAACATTGACATAGGCGTTCAATTTATCGTTGGATTGCTTGATGCGATCAAGGTAGGTTTGCGTCAGTTCCACAGCGCTGAACTGTTTGGCGGCTAGGCCAGCGGCAAGTTCGGTCATTGTCTGAAAGGCAAGTCTATCGGTCACTTCTTTCCCCTTATGTTTGTTTTAGGCAACGATTCGACCTCTTGGCGAGATCGTCCTTGCAAGTCACAAGCAAATATCGCGCCAAGTTTTTGTGGCGAGTTTTGTGACGCTCAAATCACCGATTTCTTTTTCAGTGCTTGAATTTGCTGCGCGTCGAGACTGAGCTCGTCTGCAAGCACTTGTTCGGTATTGGCACCTAGCTCTGGTGGTGCTTGATGTCGCACGGGTGTGCGAGAAAAGCGCATGGGGTTACGAACCAGCTTCAAGGGTGTGCCGCCTGCGCTAGGAACGCTCACGACAATGTCTCGGTGCTGAACGGCGGGGTCTTCGAAAACCTCTTGCATGTTGTTA
>JAWOGG010000191.1:0-37325 GCA_046497085.1 Orrella sp. | reverse complement strand
CAAGACAACACCGTTTGGCCCCTCGGTCGGGCGGTGGCCCAGGTCCACGGCGTTTATATCCTGTCGCAAACTAGCGATGGTCTGATCTTGGTGGACATGCACGCTGCCCATGAGCGAGTGGTCTACGAACAACTTAAAACCAGCCTAGACACTCAAAACATTGCCACCCAGGGTCTGTTAGTGCCCTTGGTATTGACGGCGACTGAGCGCGAAGTGGCGTTGGCGCAAGCTCACGAAGACGCGCTCACGGCCATGGGGTTTGAAATACGCCCTGGCGGACCGCAGTCCTTAGTGATACGCAGCGTTCCGGCTTTGTTAGCGCGAGGCGATCTTGACACCTTGGTACGACATATCCTGCAAGACATTGAAGAGATTGGCGCCAGCGCGCTCATGACCGAACAGCGCAACACATTGCTCGCCACCATGGCCTGCCATGGTGCGGTCAGGGCTAACCGTCAATTGACCCTAGTCGAGATGAATGCCTTATTACGCCAAATGGAAAAAACCGAACGCGCAGACCAGTGCAACCATGGTCGACCCACTTGGGTTGCCTGGAGCATGAAAGACTTAGATAGATTGTTTTTACGTGGTCAATGATGCAGTCAGCCGCACCCCTGCTGTGCCTAGCCGGCCCAACCGCAAGCGGCAAGAGCGCCGCCAGCATGGCGTTGGCACAGGCACTGCCTGTTGAAATCATCAACGTCGACTCTGCAACAATCTATCGGGGCATGGATATCGGCACCGCCAAGCCGGACGCTCAAACACGTAAAACGGTGCCCCATCATCTACTCGACATTCTTGATCCAGCCCATGCTTACTCAGCCGCTCAGTTTTTAGTCGACGCCAGGCGCTGCATCGACGAGATCAGACAACGGGGTAACACGCCTCTCTTAGTTGGCGGCACCATGCTCTACTTCAAAGTGCTCAGAGACGGCTTAGACGACCTTCCAAGCGCTTCGCCCGAGATTAGGGCTGATATTCAAGCACAAGGACAGGCACTTGGCTGGCCCGCCATGCATGCCAAGTTAGCCCTCATCGACCCCGAAACTGCGCAACGACTCGCTCCCAATGACAGTCAGCGGATTGGGCGGGCCTTAGAGGTCTATCAAAGCAGTGGCCAGGCCTTATCCACTTTTTTTGATCCCAACCGAACCAGCCAACAGGCGTTACATCTCATTAGCCTTGAACCCAGCGATCGTCAGGTTTTACATGAGCGCATCGCCCAGCGTTTTGATCTCATGCTTGAGCAAGGGCTAGAAAATGAAGTGCGCACTTTGCTGGCGCGCGGGGACCTAAGCCCCGACTTGCCGTCGATCAGGTGCGTGGGCTATCGCCAGATGTGGGACTACTTACAGGGCCGCGACAGCCTCGCAAACGCCCGCGAAAAGGCTATCGCCGCGACTCGTCAGTTGGCCAAACGCCAACTGACTTGGCTACGTGGCATGACTGAACGACACGTCGTTGATTGTTTGGCGTCTGACGCCAGCGACCAAGTCAAACGCCTAGCAATTGCGATGACGCATCCGCACACTTAGTCATCCACGGATCACCCATTCATCCACGCATTTAAGCGACGATGGTTTGAACATCATCAGTCGCGCAAGCGGCAATTTCACCCAAGTCGTAGACCATCTCACCTGCTTGGGTTAGGTGCTCTGTGACGGCAGTCGCTTCAGACGCTGGAACCACCAGCACCATGCCAATGCCACAGTTAAACACCCGGTACATTTCTTGGCTTTCAATGTCCCCTTCTTCTTTGAGCCATTCAAAGAGCGGGGGTAGCGTCCAAGCGCTAGCTTCAAGACGGGCTTGCAGTCCAGGCTGCAAAATTCTAGGCACGTTGTCGAGCAATCCACCACCCGTAATGTGTGCCAAACCTTTGATTGAGGGTCCAAATTGCGCAAGTGCCGCCAAAATCGGTTTGACGTAGATACGTGTTGGCGCCATCACCACATCACCCAAAACCTGACCCTCAAATGCGTCTTCAGGTTTAGCGCCGGTTCTACTCAACACTTTTCTCAACAGCGAATAGCCATTTGAATGGGCACCACTTGATGCTAATCCCAGTACACGATCACCCGCTTCGATGCTGCGTCCATCAATGAGTGCTGACTTTTCTGCCGCACCCACTGCGAACCCAGCCAAGTCATATTCACCGTCGGGATACATGCCAGGCATTTCAGCCGTTTCACCGCCGATAAGTGCGCAGCCGGCCAACTCACAGCCTTTCGCGATACCGCCCACCACCTGAGCGGCAACATCGACCGACAAACGACCGCAAGCGAAATAGTCTAGAAAAAACAAAGGTTCGGCACCCTGCACCAAGATGTCATTGACACTCATGCCCACTAAGTCGATGCCCACGGTGTCGTGACGTTGCCACTCAAAGGCCAATCGCAGTTTTGTGCCGACACCGTCTGTGCCGGATACCAGTACCGGCTCACGATACCGCTTAGGCACCTCAAATAACGCCCCAAACCCACCAATACTGGCCATAACGCCTTCACGCATGGTCTTGGCCGCGAGCGGCTTGATTCGGTCCACCAACGCCTCACCCGCGTCAATGTCCACGCCTGCGTCACGGTAAGTTAGGGGAGATTGCGATTTGCTCATGGGAATACGCCAAGTCAGTCAAAAGGAGATTCGCCATCATCAAATCATCACAGCGCTTGCAATGTGTGACAATGGCATGGTTTTAGATCATCTAACCGTCATTTTACGACGAGTGCATGGCCCAACAGCTCATCCTCGATATATTGCCGCCTCCCGCGCCCACCTTGGCCAATATGGTCGTCGGCGAAAATGCCGCTGTCATCACAGCTGCAAAGACCCTGGCGCTTGGTCAAACGCTTTATATTTGGGGCTCCCCCGGCAGCGGCCGCAGCCACTTATTAAAGGCTGCAGCCCATCACCATCATGGCATCTACTTAACAAGCGATCAGTTCGGCTCGATTCAGGATAGGTTAGAACAAGATGGCGCAATGCCGCCTTGCGTTGCCATTGACGACACCCAAAATCTAGCGCCAGACGGCTTGGCTTTGCTCTTCCGACTGTACAATCGGTGGCGTGAAGATGCCTCAGACACACGGGCTTTCCGCTTGATCGTAGCCGGTCATTGCGCGCCACTTCAAATGCAATGGCGCGAGGACCTGAGAACGCGATTGGGTTGGGGTATGGTCTATCGACTGATGGCTTTGTCTGATTCGGAAAAGTTTGCGGCTTTAATGTCACATGCGCACGAACGCGGTATGCCTTTGTCAGAGGACGTGGTGCGATGGCTGCTAGTTCATGGGTCGCGCGATACCCGGACGCTGTTTGGCTGGTTAGATGCGCTAGACAAATATGCGCTTGCTCAGCATCGACCGTTAACGTTGCCGTTGTTAAAGTCACTGCTCGCCCAACGTGAGACTCATTTGCCAGAGTCTGACCGACCCGAGTTAGCCCCTCCTTTTGAGAAAGATTGAGTAATCTCCGCCTATGTCCAGAAATGCCACCCGTCTTGCCCTCTTCGATTTAGACCACACGCTATTGCCGCTAGACAGCGATTATCAATGGGCCGACTTCTTAGCGCGCACTGGTCGCGCCGGTGATCCGCAGGTTGCGCGCGCCCGCAACAATGAATTGATGGCTCGCTATAACAGCGGCGACTTAACCGCTGAGCAAGCCGCTGAATTCATGCTTGGCTTATTGGCCGCGCACCCACCGCACGAACTCGCCGAGTGGCATGAACAATTCATGCAAGAAGTGATCCGACCGCAGTTCACGCCCAAGGCAGTTGAGCTCGTGAACCAGCACCTAAATGCCGGCGATCTGTGTGCCATCGTCACGGCAACCAATGCATTTGTTACCGCACCGATCGCGCGCGCGTTTGGCATTGAGCACTTGATTGCAACCGACCCGCAATACCATGCGGGTCGCTACACAGGTCGAATCGCAGGGACACCCAGTTTTAAAGAGGGCAAAGTGATACGGGTTAACGACTGGCTAAAAGGGATGGGCCGACAGCTAGACGACTTCGAGCAAAGTCATTTCTACAGCGACTCTATCAATGATCTGCCACTCTTGGAAACAGTAACCCATCCGATTGTCACCAATCCAAGCCCCGATCTGCGTGCCATAGCGCAAACCCGTCAATGGCCGATCTTAGATCTCTTCGGCCAATCTTTGGATCAAAAATCCTGATGCTGGCAAACACTATCAAAGGACTGGTCAGCCGACTGGTCAAGCCCAAACCCGGGCAAGCCGTACGTTTTGAACGCGACCAACACCGCATAGACCGACGATTGGTGTCGCGCCATGCCATCAAAGTCTGCGAAGTGCTGCAACAAAAAGGGTTTGACGCCTACATTGTGGGTGGCGCTGTGCGCGACCTCATCATTGGCTTAGAGCCCAAAGACTTTGATGTGGCAACCAATGCCACCCCAGAACAAATCAGGCCTTTGTTTCGTCGTGCGCGCATCATCGGACGACGTTTCCAATTGGTGCATGTGGTTTTTGGGCAAGAGATCATCGAAACATCAACGTTTCGAGCACCCGCCTCAGATGGTCACATGACCGATGACCACGGCCGGATTCTGCGCGACAACGTCTTCGGCTCGCAAAAGCAAGACGCCGAACGCCGTGACCTCACCATCAACGCGCTTTATTACGACCCAGTCACCGAGACCGTGATCGATTTTCATGGGGGGGTGCCAGACCTGAACAAACGGATCGTACGAATGATTGGCGATCCTGAGACTCGTTACCGTGAAGATCCTGTTCGCATGCTGCGTGCTGTTCGTTTTGCCGTTAAGCTCAATGGCCAAATCGAGAAAGCCACCCAAGCGCCTATCGCTCAATTAGCCGATCTCTTGAGCAATGTGCCCGCTGCCCGAGTGTTTGACGAAATGCTCAAACTGCTGACCTGTGGTCAAGCCATGGCATGCGTCAAACAGTTGCGCACTTACGGACTGCACTCAGGATTGTTGCCACTGTTAGACGTCATTTTGGAAGATCCTGAAGGCCAGGCCTTTATTGAACTCGCGCTCGAACGCACAGACAAACGCATTCGACTTGGCAAATCAGTGAGCCCAAGCTTTTTATTTGCTGCCTTACTTTGGCCGCAAGTCCGTAGCCAATGGCAACGCCTGTGCGCTGATGGCGAGGTTCGCATACCTGCCCTGGTTCAAGCCGCCGATCAAGTATTGGATGCTCAAACTGAGAAGCTCGCCATCAACCGTCGCTTCAGTTCTGACATGCGCGACATCTGGTTCATGCAACCCCGCTTTGAACGGCGTGTGCCGCGCGCCATTTACCGATTGTTTGAGCAACCGCGCTTTAGAGCAGCGGTCGACTTCATGCAAATGCGAGCCGCATGCTCTGAGGTTGATAGTATTTTGGCGCAATGGTGGATGGACTTAGCTGACGCCAATGATGAAACACGTAGTGCCATGATTTTGGCGCTCGCAGATGAGCCCAAAGAGCCTGGCACGGGGACCAAACGCCGCCGCCGTCCACGCCGTCGCAAACCGGCCGATAGCACCCCCAATCCAGTCAACACCCAAAACAGCAATGGCTAATGCCACCGCTTATATTGGTTTGGGTGCCAACTTAGGTGATGCTGTTCAGACCATACGCGATGCGCTCGATGAGATCGACCAACGCCAGGGTGTGCACAAGTGTGACTGCTCTGCGTTTTTTGGGTCGGCACCACTTGACGCCCCCGGCCCCCACTACATCAACGCTGTCGCGAGGATAAGCACGACGTTGGCGCCCTTGAATCTATTATCTGCACTACAACAGATAGAACTTGGGCACGGTAGAGTAAGAAGCATACGTAACGCACCGCGTACGTTAGATCTAGATTTGCTGTGGTACGACGGTATCACCGTGACAACGCCAACCTTAATCCTGCCTCATCCTAGGATGATGCAACGCGCTTTCGTTTTGCGTCCGTTGGCGCAGCTCGCTGATAGTCGACCCTTACAAGGCCAGTCTTTAGAGGCATTGTTGGCCCGCTGTGCAGACCAACAATGCGAATCACTTGCTGAGGGCTGGGTTAAATCGCCCCAGCGTTTGACAGCTCGTTGATCTGGGCTTCAGACAAGCCCAATTCCCCTAGAATTTTTTGAGTGTGCTCACCCAATGCGGGAATGGCCGCCATCTGCGCATCGAAGGCCGAGTTGGTTCCTGGTGGTAATAGTGCAGGCAACTTGCCCACTGGGCTATTGACCTCTGACCAACGTTGACGCGCCGCGAGTTGAGGGTGTGCCCAAACGGCTTGCATGTCATTGACCCGCGCGTTGGCAATTTGCGCTTGCTCGAGTCTTTCAATCACTTCGTCAACAGTCATCTGACTAAACCGCTCGACAATCAATGCCGTCAATTGGTCTCGATTTGCCACTCGCTTGGAATTTGATGAGAACGCCGGATCTTGCCCCAGCTCAGGTTGCTCCATTAGCTTTTCACAAAAGACTAGCCATTCGCGCTCGTTTTGTAGTCCCAACATGACGGTATTACCATCACCGACCGGGAACGGGCCATACGGAAAGATCGTCGCGTGTGCCGCACCGGCACGCGGCGGCGGCTCAGCGCCTTCAAAGGCGTAGTACATCGGAAAGCTCATCCACTCAACGGTACTTTCCAACATAGAGACGTCAACGCGGCTACCCTCGCCCGTCTTGCCTCGCAATAGGAGCGCATTCAAAATGCCCGAATATGCGTACATGCCCGCCGCAATGTCTGACATTGAACAACCTGCTTTTGCAGGCTGGTCAGGTGAGCCAGTCACCGACAGGAAGCCACTCTCACTTTGAATCAGAAGGTCATAGGCTTTCTTTTTCTCGTAGGGGCCGCCCTCACCATAACCAGAGATGTCACACACAATCAGCTTTGGATACTGTTTATGCAGCGCCTCAAAAGACAGCCCCATGCGAGCCGCGGCACCAGGCGCTAAGTTCTGCACCAATACATCGGCTGATTCCAGCAAGGTGTGTAAAGCCTTTTGAGCCTCGGGGTGCTTTAAATCAAGCGCCAGACTCTCTTTGGAACGATTGGTCCAAACAAAGTGTGAGGCCATCCCGCGTACACGCTCGTCATACCCTCGGGCAAAGTCACCGACCTTCGGGCGCTCGACTTTGATGACGCGCGCGCCCATGTCTGCCAACTGTCGTGTGCAGAAAGGGGCGGCAATGGCGTGCTCCAAACTAATCACGGTGATGCCATCAAGTGGCCGAATGTTTTCTGTCATGCCACAAACCTCAACTCTGCTTGATGCGCCAATGTGTTGTCTTGTGCTGCCCAAAGACGAGCCAAGCCGTCTTCAACCATCGAACCTGCAGCCACAAATGGCTTGGGCGAAATCAATGGGCGAAGGCCTCGGTAAGCCAGGTGCTCGATACGGGACTTTGGGTGGGCCTGGCGAAAGGATTGCACCATCGTGGTTGCAATCAATGGCCCATGCACCACGAGCCCAGGATAGCCTTCAGTCTGCGTCACGTAAGGGAAATCATAATGAATACGGTGCCCATTAAAAGTCAACGCAGAATACCGAAACAGCAAGGTTGAAGACGGTTCGACTGGCATTTGCCACTCAGCCTCAGGTGCCGGTTCTGTGCCCTCGAGCTTAGGTGGACTGGGTACGCGATAAACAATATCTTGCTCTTCGCGGATCACTCTCTCACCATTTTGAAACACATCATGCGCCACCGTGACAAACAATAAAGAACCGGTTTTGCCTTGCTTTTCTGTGATGTTGGTCACGGTTGAGGTTTTCTGGGCCTCAACACCAACGAGTAATCGCCCATCAAAATACACACGACCACCCGCCCACATGCGATTGCGACCCTCAGCAGGCGGCAGAAATCCACCCCGCGCCGGATGGCCATCGCTGCCAAGCGCATCCATACCCACGGCTTCAAGAAAGAAGCACCAATGCCAAAGTTCGGGCAAGGATTCACCCTTACTCGGCGCCGCCACACCTAAGGTAGCGGCCAAACGGGCAGTGTGCCCAACGTCAATGGCGTCTACCGTTGTTTGTGAACGGCCAATCCAATCGTCTAAAGAAACATCACTCATTGAAGATTTTCCTCACGCAGCCATCAACGCTTGCGCGCGCTGCAGGTGATAGTTGTTATCACCTAGCAGCAAGCCAACATAGGTCAATCGCTTAAAGTAGTCACCGACTTCTAGCTCATCGGTCACACCCATACCGCCATGCAGATGCACCGCTTGTTCGCCCACAAAGCGAGCGGCAGCAGCAACCTCTGTCTTGACCATCGAGACACGCTTACCACGCAACGGGGCAGGATCTTCGGCCAAAGAAACGGCAGCCACGTACGCATGTGAAACGGCCATTTCCTGTTGAATGAGCATATCGGCCACGCGGTGCTGTAACACCTGAAAATTGATCAGAGGTTGACCAAACTGTTTGCGAGTTTTGAGGTAATTGGTTGTGACTTCGATCAAATACTGCATGGCACCACAAGCGTGGGCACACAAGGCTGTTACGCCGTAGTCCAGACCCCGCTCAAAAATCGCACGCGCAGATTCACCACGCGCCAGGAGCGCTGATTCATCTAGCAAAACTTTTTCAAAGGTCACAGTTGCACAACGAGACAAGTCAAATGTTGGGTAATCCTGCATGGATACACCCGTCGCCTCAGAAGGCACCAAAAAGAGCGCCATTTCGCCTTCCAACAAGGCAGAAACAATCAATGCATTCGAGCCAGCCGCATGCCACACATGTCGCTTACGCCCTGTGAGCTCATACCCACCGTTCTTAACAACCGCTTGCGTCAGCAATGGCGTTGACGAGAACCGTTCACCCTCCTCTTGCCAAGCCACGGACACAATCGCTTCACCTTCGGCGAGCAATGACAGCCATTGCGTTTTCAATGTTTCGTTTTCGATGTCAGACAACATCGTTGTGGCCATGACCGCACTTGGAATCACCGGTTCACTGACGATGCCGCGGCCAAGCTCTTTGTGGACGGCCAACATCGTTGCTGTGCTTTCACCAAAACCACCGTAGGCCTCAGGAACCATCAGACCGGTGACACCGAGTTCGGCCAAACTAGCCCAAGCCGCCTTATCGAATTCGACGCCGCGCGCGCGGCGTTTTTTAAATGTCCAACCTTCGTCCATGACGCGACGCAAGCTGTCGGTCAACATTCTTTGTTCTTCTGAATATGCAAAATCCATGATCTTTTTCCAATACCAGTAATGACTGCGATGACAGGCTGACGTTACACACCGATGATCTGTTTGGTGATGATGCCTTTTTGGATCTCGTTGGTGCCGCCATAGATGGTTGTCTTGCGCATATCGAAGTAAGTGGCTGCAGCACCCACATCAAACTCACCACCCGGGCCGTGAAACTCACTTTCAGCGCGCATCCATGCCGGGTCATAGGCCCAAGCCTCGGGACCTGCGACTTGCATTTGTAATCGCGCCAATTCCTGCTGCAGCTCAGATCCACGGATTTTTAGAATTGACGCCTGTGGACCAGGCCCCGCCGTGCTGTCTGCTGCCACTCGCAACAACAACATTTCTAAGGCCAACACCTGAGCCTCAATCTGATTGATGTCATCCATAGTGCGTGAATCCAGGCTCAAGGATTCTTGTCCCGCCATCGCCTCATCAGCCATGCGCTTCAAAATCGCGAGCTCACGATGGCAATGCCCGATACCGGCAATTCCGGTTCTCTCGTGTCCCAACAAGTATTTGGCGTAGGTCCAGCCATCGTTTTCTTCGCCAACCAAGTTCTCTAGTGGCGCTTCAACGTTTTCTAGCCACACCTCGTTGACTTCAGCACCACCGTCCAGTGTTTTGATTGGCCGTACGGTCACGCCAGGCTGGCGCAAATCAATGAGCACCATTGAAATCCCGCGTTGTGCTTTGACTGAGGGATCGGTTCGGGCCAAACAGAACATCCAATCGGCGTGATGACCCAATGTTGTCCACGTTTTTTGGCCGTTGATGATGTACTTGTCACCTTGACGTTCAGCACGGGTTTTAAGCGATGCCAAATCTGAACCCGAGCCTGGCTCTGAGTATCCCTGGCACCACCAATCGTCAACATTGATAATGCGTGGCAAGTAGTAGTCTTTTTGCTTTTGGTTACCAAACTTCATCAGCACGGGGCCAATCATGCTCAATCCAAATGACAATAAGCGGGGAGCACCCGCTTTGAATGTTTCAATTTCGAAAATAAGCCGCTCAACCGCATTCCAACCGGTGCCGCCATACTCTTTAGGCCAAGGGGGTGCACCCCAACCATGATTAGCCAAAGTACGATGCCAGCGAATGTAGTCGTCTTTGGCAAGACGCTGGTGATGCATCTGTTTGTCGCGGATGTCGGCCGGCAAGTTTTTCTCAGTGAAACTACGCACCTCTTCGCGAAAGGCCGCCTCGTGATCAGTCCAAGTCAAGTCCATGATTTTTCTCTCCTATTACCTTAACTGTACCAAGTCGCACAGCCGCCGTGGAATCTGTCTTTTTGGAACGCAGGATTCGCGACCGTCAAATCGGCAACTTGATCTCTCAAATTAATCGCTTTAACTTATGGCCATCGTGGTCTAGATTATCGAAATTTTTAACACTGCTGCGGGCGTTGCCATTGCGCTCCACAAGCATTATTCACTATTGCTGAAGACATCCCTCTCAAAACGCAACTATCCTAGGCGATGTGCTAGGGTTTAGCATAGTGATTTGGCAATGACAAAAAAAGCTGGGAGAAAAAAATGAGTGGAATGTTGACTGGAAAAGTAGCGGTCGTCACAGGTTCCGGCGGGGGAATTGGGCGCGAAATCGCATTAGCCATGGGAGCAGCCGGGGCCAAAGTGGTGGTTAACGACATTGGCGCGGCATTGTCAGGCGAAGGCCAGACAGGAGCACCGGCACAAAATGTGGCTGAAGAAATCAAAGCCGCGGGTGGCGTTGCCGTCCCCAACACCGATAGCGTGTCGACGCGCGAGAGCGCAAATGGCATCATTGAAACCGCCATTGAGCACTTTGGGCGCATTGACATCGTCGTCAACAATGCAGGCAACCTACGCGATCGCATGTTCCACAAAATGAGTGATGAAGAGTGGAGCCAAGTGATTGATGTGCATTTGAACGGCACGTTTTATGTCAGCCGTGCCGCTGCCAATCATTTCCGAGAACAAGAGTCAGGTGCTTTCGTACACATGACCTCAACGTCAGGGCTGATTGGTAACGTTGGACAGGCCAACTACTCGGCGGCCAAGCTTGGCATTGCTGCTTTATCAAAATCTATCGCTTTAGACATGAATCGGCACAATGTCCGGTCTAACTGCATCGCTCCCTTCGCTTGGAGTCGCATGACCAGTTCTATTCCGGCCAATACTGACGAAGAGAAAGCACGCGTTGTTAAGCTACAAAAGATGGAGGCCGGCAAAGTCGCCCCCATGGCTGTCTTTTTGGCCTCAGACACCGCCAAAGAGGTCAACGGGCAAATCTTTGCGGTACGCGCCAATGAGATCATGTTGTTTAGCCAGCCACGCCCCGTGCGTTCGGTGCACATGAGCACCGGTTGGACTCCGGAGGCTATTGCCGAGATCGCCGCACCGGCCATGAAGCACCACTTCATGGCGCTTGAGCGCTCACCCGACGCCATCGACTGGGATCCTATTTAACGTTAACGACGGCCAAACGCCGCTACCTTTTTTCAGGAAATCGCATGACCCAATCCCGACGCGCGCCACTAGATGGCGTGCGAGTCCTCGATTTGTCCCGCGTTCTAGCGGGTCCCTTCTGTGCTCAGAACCTAGCCGATCTTGGCGCTGACGTCATCAAAGTTGAAAGGCCTGGCACGGGTGACGATACCCGGGCTTGGGGCCCACCTTATTTGCGTGATGAGCAGGGCAATGACACGACGGAGTCTGCCTACTACCTAAGTACAAACCGCAACAAACGTTCAATTGCCGTTGACTTGGCAACGCCTGAAGGTGCTGCTGTGGTGCGTAAACTGGCGAGCCAATGTGATGTGCTCATCGAGAACTTCAAGGTCGGCGGGCTGAAGAAATACGGTCTAGATTACGAGAGTCTAAAAGCGGAAATACCAGGGTTGATTTACTGTTCGATCACTGGTTTTGGGCAAGACGGCCCGTTTGCCAACCGACCTGGCTATGACTTCATGGTCCAGGGCATGGGTGGACTGATGAGCATCACGGGCGAACGTGATGGTATGCCAGGCGCAGGCCCACAAAAGGCTGGGGTTGCGGTTACCGACGTCATCACGGGTTTGTATGCCGCCTTGGCTATTACCGGTGCGATTCACGAACGTCAGCGCAGCGGCCTAGGGCAATTCATTGACTTGGCCTTGTTAGATTGTCACATTGCCATGCTGGCCAATCAAAACCTCAATTACATGACCTCTGGTGTCGCGCCCACGCGGGCAGGCAACGCCCACCAGAACGTGGTGCCTTACCAAGTTTTTGAAGCCAAGGACGGTTATTTGATTGTGGCCGTGGGCAATGATTCCCAGTTCCGTAGCTACAGTCAGGCGATTGGGCGTCCAGAGTTGGCAGCTGACCCTAAGTACCTAACCAATTCCACCCGCATCACCAATCGCGATGAGCTGATTCCCATGCTTGAGGACATCATGTTGACTCGTACTAGAGACGAGTGGATCAGTGACTTAGAAAAGGTTGGCGTGCCTTGCGGACCGATTCAATCAATTGATCAAGTGTTTGATCATCCTCAGGTTAAATCTCGCCAGATCTGGCGCGAAGTTCCACACCCTGTGGCCGGCGTATCGCCGACCACTGCCAATCCGATCAATTATTCCGACACACCCATTCAGTACACTCGCCATGCCCCAGGGCTTGGCGAGCATACTGAAGAGATCTTGCGTGAGTTTGGTCTTAAAGACGACTAGAGACGACCAAACTCTCGACTAGGCTGTCACCACTGGGATACCAGCGATCTTTCCGGCCCATTCCTTTGGGCCGGTTTCATGCACTGAGGTGCCTTTGGCGTCAACCGCCACCGTCACCGGCATGTCAACCACATCAAATTCATAAATCGCTTCCATACCCAAATCCTCGAAGGCCAGTACCTTGGCGCCTTTGATGGCTTTGGATACCAAGTAAGCCGCACCACCCACCGCCATCAAATAGGCCGATTGGTGCTTAGCAATGGATTCAATCGCAACCGGTCCACGCTCAGCCTTACCGACCATGGCAATCAAACCAGTCTGAGCCAGCATCATGTCGGTGAATTTATCCATCCGGGTCGACGTGGTGGGACCAGCAGGACCGACCACCTCATCGCCAACTGGATCAACCGGGCCGACGTAGTAAATCATACGATTGGTGAAATCAACTGGCGGCTTCTCGCCTTTGGCCAACATGTCCTGAATGCGCTTATGTGCTGCGTCACGACCGGTCAACATTTTGCCCGATAAGAGCAAGGTCTGACCGGGCTGCCAACTCGCCACTTGCTCTTTGGTCAGGGTGTTGAGGTCAACAGGTAAAGACGCTTTGTAATCAGGCGCCCAGTTGACATCGGGCCAATCCGATAGCGAAGGACGTTGTAAGTGCGCCGGGCCTGAGCCATCCAGCACAAAATGCGCGTGGCGCGTGGCGGCACAATTGGGGATCATTGCCACTGGCTTTGAAGCCGCATGGGTTGGGAAGGTGTTGATTTTGACGTCCAGAACCGTGGTCAAGCCGCCAAGCCCTTGTGCGCCGATGCCCAGTGCATTCACTTTTTCATAGATCTCAATACGCAACTCTTCCAATGGCGTGTTGGGACCGCGTGCCAATAACTCGTGCATGTCCAAATCTTCCATCAGGGACTGCTTGGCAAGCAAGGCCGCTTTTTCCGCTGTGCCACCAACCCCTAGACCGAGCATGCCTGGAGGACACCAACCGGCACCCATGGTCGGAACGGTTTTAAGCACCCAGTCAACGATCGAGTCACTTGGGTTAAGCATCACCAGCTTGGACTTGTTTTCTGAGCCGCCGCCCTTAGAGGCCACTTGCACATCAACCGTATTGCCCTGCACCATCTCGACTGCCACAATACAGGGGGTGTTGTCTTTGGTGTTTTTACGAGAAAACAGTGGGTCTTCGATCACAGAGGCGCGTAAAGGGTTTTCTGGATTGAGATAGCCCTGACGAACGCCTTCATCGCAGATTTCCTGAAGGCTGCGTTTGCTCTCAAACCGGACGTCCATGCCAATTTTGAGAAAAACGTTAACAATCCCAGTGTCTTGGCAAATGGGGCGACGACCCTCGGCGCAGAGCTTAGAGTTGGTCAGGATTTGCGCCATCGCATCTTTAGCTGCCGGACTCTGCTCGCGCTCATAGGCTTTAGCCAAGTGGGCGATGTAATCGGCCGGGTGGTAGTAGCTGATGAATTGAATCGCGTCGGCGATCGACTCAATCAGGTCCTCTTCTTTAATGACTGTCATGCTGAAGTCCTCTTATAAAAAGTCACAAAACAAAACCACAAGTTCACTTACCACGCCACACTGGCGCACGCTTTTCTGCAAAGGCACGTGGCCCCTCTTTGGCATCCTCAGAGGCCAGTATTTGTTCCATGAACGGTGCTTGTCGGGCAAACATTTCAGCCTGCGGCCAATCCACTCCCTCGCTGACCACTTGCTTGGTTAAACGGACTGCCAGCGGGCCATTGGCCGCAATTTTTTGAGCCAATTCTTGGGCTTGCGATAAGGCTTGACCGGGTGCCGAGAGGATGTTGATCAACCCAAAAGCATGCAAACGGGTGGCGCTAATGTGCTCGCCAGTGAGTGCCGCCTCCATGGCCACATGAAAGGGCAGGTGTTTTGGTAGCCGCAACAACCCTCCTGCACCCGCAATCAGCCCGCGCTTAACCTCTGGCAAACCAAATGTGGCGTTTTCTGCCGCCACTATCAAATCGCACGCCAACACCATTTCAAAACCGCCGGCTAGCGCATAACCCTCAACCGCGGCAATCAGCGGTTTGGTGGGTGGTTCTTCTGTGAATCCAGCAAACCCCTTGCCGGGAACGCGTGGTCGGCGACCCGAGGCCGCAAAATCTTTCAAATCCATCCCAGCGCTGAAATGCTCGCCCTCGCCCGTTAAGATGCCTAGACTGATTGAGTCATCGTTATCGAGTTGCTTGAAAGCCTCGGCTAGGGCCACTGCACAGTCATAATTAACGGCATTACGAGCCTGAGGACGATTCAAACGGATGGTCAATACAGATCCGTCTTGCTCTGTTTTTACCCAATCGGTCATTTTTTTCCTTGGTCAGTGGCGGCAAAATCTAGCCTGATGACCCGTCATCATAGGCGATTCACGACCCCTTACCCAAGCACCTCGCAAGTCAAGCCCTTGGTCGCGCTAAAATGCTGATCACATTGGTCATCGAGCAGCACTACCGTATCGATAACGTCGCAATAACGTTGCGCTAACGTAGTAAGAACAATCGGCAATCATCACCTATGCTTACTTTTCAGCAAATCATTCTTCGTCTCCAGCAATATTGGGATCAGCAAGGATGCGCCCTACTTCAGCCCTATGACATGGAGGTCGGTGCAGGCACCTCGCACACCGCCACGTTCCTGAGAGCCATTGGGCCTGAGCCATGGCGTGCGGCTTACGTGCAACCTTCACGCCGTCCTAACGACGGCCGCTACGGTGAGAACCCGAATCGTTTGCAGCACTACTATCAGTACCAAGTCGTACTCAAACCGTCACCACCTGACATCATCGATTTGTATATTGGTTCTCTGAAGGCCATTGGCATCGATCCAACCGAGCATGACATCCGTTTTGTGGAAGACGACTGGGAGAATCCAACACTTGGTGCCTGGGGCTTGGGCTGGGAAGTTTGGCTCAATGGCATGGAGGTCACGCAATTTACTTATTTTCAGCAAGTGGGTGGCCTAGACTGCACACCCACCACGGGTGAGATCACCTATGGTCTAGAACGTTTAGCCATGTATCTGCAGGGCGTTGAAAGTGTCTACGACCTCATCTGGACTGAAAGCGCTGGCAGAACCCTGACCTACCGTGACGTGTTTCATCAGAATGAGGTGGAACAATCGACTTACAATTTTGAGTACGCCAACGCGGCCGTGTTATTTGGCCATTTCGATGATTACGAAGCTCAAGCCAAACAGCTTATCGAGGTGCCATTGGCCTTGCCCGCTTACGAAGCCACACTAAAAGCGGCGCACACTTTTAATTTATTGGATGCCCGAGGAGCCATTAGCGTGACCGAGCGAGCCGCCTACATTGGCCGCATTCGTCATTTATCCAGAGCCGTGGCACAAGCCTTCTATGATTCGCGAGAAGCCTTGGGTTTCCCCATGCTTACTGACACGCAAACAGCAACCACCGGGAGCCCTGAATGACGACCAACCAAACGGCCTCCCTACTCGTTGAGCTGTTGACCGAAGAACTCCCCCCCAAGGCGTTAAAACGTCTGGGTGAGACCTTTGCCCAAACCCTGGCCCAGTATTTGTCTGACAAACAGCTGCTTTCTGCAGAAAGCACGATAACGCCGCTGACCACACCACGACGACTGGCCGTGCACATCAGTCACGTCAAAGATCAGGCGCCAGACCAGTCATTTACAGAAAAACTAATGCCTGCAAAGGTCGGACTAGACGAGGCCGGACAGGCCACCCCTGCGCTTATCAAAAAACTGGCGGCCAAGGGCTTAGACCACCTCAGCGTAGATCAGCTCGAAACCATCGATGATGGTAAGCAGCCCTATCTCATCGCCAAAGGCACTGCCCGGGGCGCCTTGTTGTCCTCAGCGATTGAAGCCGCTCTTGCCGCCGCTATCCAAGCCCTGCCTATTCCCAAAGTCATGCGCTATCAATTAGCAGACGGCCAAACCACGGTTAGCTTTGTCAGACCAGCCCATGGCTTGGTGGTCTTGCACGGTGAAAGTCTGATTGATGCGAATATCCTTGGACTTCAGTCACGCCGTCTGACCGACGGTCATCGCTTCCTCTGCACTGAGCCGGTGGCACTGACCTCTGCTGACAGCTACGAAACTGAAATCGCGGAACAAGGCCGCGTCACCGCGAGTTTTCAGATTAGGCGGGCAGGGATTGAAGCCAACCTGGTGACCAAAGCCGCCGAACTCGGCGCCACTCTGGGTGAAGACCCCGCAGTGGAAGCCTTATTGGACGAAGTCACCGCTTTGGTTGAGGCACCAGCTGTCTATGTCGGTGAATTTGAGCCACGTTTTTTAGCGGTACCGCAAGAATGCTTGATTTTGACCATGCGTCTGAATCAAAAATATTTCCCTCTTTTTGACCCGCAGAGCGGCCGCCTGACTCACCAGTTTCTGATTGTCAGCAATATGCCCATCGCTGACCCCTCTGCCATCATCTCCGGGAATGAACGCGTCATTCGACCACGTTTGGCCGATGCCGAGTTTTTCTACCTGACTGACAAGAAACAGCCGCTCAGTGAGCGAGTCGCCGCGCTAGACAGCATCGTCTATCACAACAAGCTCGGCACCCAACGGGTGCGCATCGAGCGTATTCGTCAAATCGCGCAATGGCTAGCAGGGGCTTTAGGTGTCGATGGCACACACAGCGACCGTGCCGCCTTATTGGCAAAAGCTGACTTAACCACTCAAATGGTGGGTGAGTTTCCCGAACTGCAAGGCATCATAGGCAGCTACTACGCTCGGGCCGACTGCGAATCGCCAGAGGTCGTTCATGCCATTGAAAATCAGTACCAAATCCGTTGGCCGCTACCGGTCAATGGGAGCAGTTTGGCTGGCGTGATTCTATTCATGGCTGAACGCGCGGAAACACTCATCGGCATCTGGGGCATTGGACTCGCGCCTACCGGCGAGCGCGACCCTTTTGGACTTCGCCGCGCCGCCCTCGGATTGATCAGCGCGTTCGAGCAATTGCGTGAGGGTGGTCAACTGCCCTTGGCAAGTCAACATGCCCTGAGTCTAGAGGCATTGCTCACGGCGGCACGAGAAACCTTTGATGACAGCCTTGACTTGGCTGATGACACTACCCCGAACGTGGCGCAGTTCGTGCGTGAACGCTATCGCAACCAACTGCTAGGACAGCAAGCCCGCGAGGCTGTAGATGCCGTGTTTGCTCTTAATCCGCCTTTGCATCAAATCGTTGCTCGGGTTCAAGCGGCTCAAGCCTTCATGCAGACACCTGAAGCCCCGAGTTTGGCTGCTGCCAACAAGCGCATTGGTAACCTGCTAAAGAAAGCCGATGACGTGTCAAGCGAGCTCAATGCCGCCGCACTAACCGATGACGCGGAAAAGACTCTGTTGCAACAGATCGAGGCCGTCACTCCACAGGTGACGCAACACATGGCTCAGGCACACTATCAAGAAGCACTCGACACCTTAGCGACACTCAAAGATCCCGTTGATCGATTTTTTGACGAGGTCATGGTCATGGCCGAGGACCCTGCGGTTAGGCGTCAACGACTGTCGTTATTATCAAACTTACATCACTTGATGAATCAAGTGGCTGACATCTCCAGGCTAGCCACGTGAAACTGATCATCCTTGATCGCGACGGTGTCATCAACATAGACAGTGATGATTACGTCAAGCACCCTGATGAGTGGCACCCGATTGAGGGCAGCTTGGCTGCGATTGCACGCCTGCATCAAGCCGGCTGGAAAATCGCTGTGGCCAGCAATCAATCCGGATTGGCTCGCGGCTATTTTGATGCCGCGACATTACACGCCATGCATCAAAAGTGCCTAACCCTACTGGCACCTTTAGGCGGTGCTATTGATGCCTTTTTTGTTTGCCCACACGGGCCAGACGATGCCTGTCGTTGTCGTAAACCGGACACGGGACTGTTTGAGGATATCGCCAAACGATTTGACACCACGCTCGAAGGCGTGCCCGCGGTGGGCGACTCTCTGCGTGACCTGCAAGCGTCAGCCGCAGCTGGCTGTCAACCATGGTTAGTGCTCACTGGTAACGGCTCCAAAACCGTCCAGCAACCAAATCTACCCGCTGGCACTCACGTGGCAAAAAATCTGGCCGAAGTGGCCGATAAACTGCTTGCACAGACTGAGAACACATAATGGCTGTCATCAGAGCAACGCTCTACTACCTTTTTTTAACCGTTACCGTTATTCCCTATGCGTTCCTATGCATCGCGTGTGCGCCACTTCCATTGCACTGGCGCTATCAGATAACGATGGGCTGGCCTCGGTTGGCTATTTGGGGAGCACGCTGGTTCTGTGGTTTGCGCTGGCGCGTTGAGGGCGCTGAGAACTTCCCCGACGGCCCCGCCGTGGTGTTAGCCAAGCATCAATCGGCCTGGGAGACTTTGTTTTTACCGAGTCACCTACCCCGCGAAGTGTGCTTTGTCTACAAACGAGAACTCCACCGGATTCCATTTTTTGGTTGGGGTTTGGCTTTATTAAAAATGATCCCAATTGACCGCGCAAAAGGCAAAGAGGCCTTTGAACAAGTGGTGCAAATCGGTCAGCAGCGCTTGGATGCAGGACGCTGGCCAATCTTATTTCCCGAAGGCACGCGTATCGCCCCGGGTAAGATGGGACGCTTTAAGATGGGTGGTGCTTTGTTGTCAGGCCGCACCAACAGCCCGATCATTCCAATCGCGCATAACGCAGGCGAATGCTGGCCGCGGCACTCCTTTACCAAAAAACCGGGATTGATTACTGTACGCATTGGCGCTCCTATCGCACCCGATGGTTTGTCACCTGAGGCACTCAATGACAAAGTGGCGGCATGGATAGACGAACAAATGCGCGAGCTAAATCCTGAGCGCTACCCTGAGCAACCAAATACCACCCAACCGTGATGACATCGTTCGCATGAGCCAGCAACTATCATTCGATCTAGACCGCACACCAGCACCCAAACAACGGGCGCCTGAGATCGGTTCACACGATCGCAGTGTGGCACATCAAGGCGTGACCATCACGTACCGCTTGCAACGCTCAAGACGACGCTCTATTGGGTTGACCGTGACCGATGATGGCCTGCGCGTTAATGCGCCGGCCTGGGTGGGTTTGCGTCAGATTGATCAAGCCGTCGTTGAAAAGTTCGACTGGGTGCAGCGCAAGCTCCAAGCGCTGCAAGTGCGTCAACAAAACCTTGCGATTGCAGCCACCAACTGGCGCTCCGGTGGCACGCTACCTTATTTAGGATGCCGAATCACGTTGCGCTGCGGTACAGCACCCACCGACACAAGCGCATCACCCGTCTGGTTCGAAGGGGACCCCGATCAGCCTGAGACAGATCAAACACTTTGGCTGGCCCTGCCCGAGGACGTCGACTGCGCGCGAGTCAGAGACTTGGCCCAAACCTGGCTACAAAAGCGCGCCAAAACTTGGTTTGGTCGCCGTCTAAGTCATTTTGAAGCCAACACCGGGTTGGCACCAAGCGGATGGAAACTATCTTCAGCCAACACCCGCTGGGGTGCTTGCAACAGCGACAAACGGATTATGTTGAACTGGCGACTGATTCACTTCAAGCCTTCAGTGATTGACTATGTGATCGCCCATGAACTCGCTCATTTAAAAGAAATGAATCACAGCCAAGCCTTTTGGAACACCTTGCAACACATATATCCCGATTACCTTGAAGGGCACAAAGCCTTGCGCGGCGTGTCGCCTGGCGACATGCCAGCGGTATGATGCCTTACTGACACGACTGATTAGGAGTCCGATAGCCATGAGAATTCTGCACACCATGCTAAGAGTGGGTAATTTAGACACCTCTATCGATTTTTACACCCATGTTTTAGGCATGCGCCTACTGCGTCGCAAAGACTACGAAGGCGGCCGCTTTACTTTGGCATTTGTCGGCTATCAAGACGAAGCCGACGGCACTGTCCTTGAACTTACGCACAACTGGGATACGGAGTCCTACGACTTAGGCGACGGCTACGGGCACATCGCCCTTGAAGTCAAAGACGCAGCCGGCGCTTGTGAGCTCGTGCGTCAAAAGGGTGGCAAAGTGGTTCGCGAAGCCGGCCCCATGAAACACGGCACCACCGTCATCGCCTTCGTCGAAGATCCCGACGGCTACAAAATCGAATTCATTGAGCGCAAAACCAACTAGGGTCCTTAATATGCAAGCGAGTAGATTGTGCTGAACGGCCTCTGGCTGGGTTTTTTTATTGTTGGAGCAGCGGCTGGTCTGGCTCAATGGCTATGGTTAGGTGACGCCGAAGTATTCTCTCGAATGGTGGCCAGTTTATTTGATATGGCCAAGCTCTCTGTTGATGTGATGGTGCTGCTGTTTGGCACCCTGACACTTTGGCTCGGCCTCCTGCGCATCGCCGAACAAGCAGGTCTGGTGAGTACCTTAGGACGATGGTTGGCACCACTTTTTGCGCGACTCATGCCAGACGTGCCGCGCGGCCACCCCGCACTTGGCCTCATCACCATGAACTTCGCTGCCAATGGCTTGGGTTTGGACAACGCAGCCACGCCAGTTGGTCTGAAAGCCATGCGCGAGCTGCAAACGCTTAATCCCAATCCAAGCGTGGCCACCAACGCGCAAATCCTCTTTTTAGTTCTCAACACATCATCACTCACCCTCCTACCGGTCACGATTTTCATGTACCGCCTGCAGCAAGGCGCGCCTGACCCCACGCTGGTGTTTTTACCGATACTGTTGGCGACTGGCGCATCCACTTTGGTGGGATTTTTAGCTGTCAGTTGGATGCAACGTTTGCCACTGCGTGATCCAGTGGTGCTACTTTGGCTTGCTGTCACAGTTTTGTTGCTATCGGGCATCATGGCGGCCGCTGCCACCATGGCAAGCGCAGCGCTCGCCCATGTATCAAGTTTGGCTGGGAACTTGGTGTTACTAGGCATTATTCTGTTGTTTCTGGTGCTTGGCGCTTGGCGTAAAGTACCCGTCTACGAATCGTTTATTGACGGTGCCAAGCAAGGCTTTGAGATTGCCAAAGACCTGCTGCCCTATCTCGTGGCTATGCTATGCGCCATAGGTTTACTACGCGCCTCAGGTGCCATGACCTTTGTGCTTGATTCGGTCCGATGGACCGTTGAGATCGTCGGTGGTGATACGCGCTTCATTGATGCATTACCGACGGCGATGGTCAAACCCCTTTCGGGTAGCGCCGCGCGTGCCATGATGATTGAAACCATGCAGTTTCATGGTGTCGATAGTTTTGCGGGATTACTGGCTGCCACACTACAAGGCAGCACGGAAACCACTTTTTATGTCTTAGCCGTGTATTTTGGGGCAGTACGCATACAACGGGCTCGGCACGCCGTCGGTTGCGCGCTCTTGGCGGACCTAGCCGGCATTGTGACGGCAATTGTGGTTTGTTATGTCTTCTTTGGGGCCAGTTAGCGCTGGTCAACACAACCATGAATATAGTGATCGCCCCCGACTCGTTTAAAGAAAGCCTCAGCGCTCTTGAAGTCGCTCAAGCCATCGCACGGGGCATCCAAATGGTCTTGCCCGACGCACAAATACGCTGCATACCCATGGCCGATGGCGGCGAGGGGACGCTAGTGACAGTGCTCGATGCCACGGCTGGCGAACGTCGCACGGCTAGGGTCACAGATGCGTTAGGACGTCCTAAGAAAGCTGATTGGGGTTGGCTGCCTAACAACACCGCCCTGATAGAAATGGCCAGCGCAGCAGGTCTAGAACACATCACACCGGCCGATCGCGACCCCTTGGTTGCCGATACGTTTGGGGTTGGCACATTGATACTGGCCGCTCTAGATGCGGGGGCTCGAACCATTGTTTTAACGGCTGGCGGTTCGGCTACTAACGATGGCGGCACCGGCATGCTACGTGCACTTGGTGTGCGTTGGCTCAATGCGCAAGACCAACCGTTGCCACCTGGTGGCGCAGAACTGTCAAATCTGGCCCGTATCGATCCCAGCGCACTAGATCCGCGATTGAAATCGTGCCAATTGATAGTGGCCACAGACGTCAACAACCCACTGTGCGGACCAACCGGTGCATCGGCGATATTTGGCCCACAAAAGGGCGCAACGCCGGCCATGGTTCAACAGCTTGATGCGGCACTTGACCACATGGCTGATTTAAGCGCTCAAGTCTTAGCCCATGATGCACGGCATGACGCTGGGGCAGGCGCCGCTGGGGGACTAGGTTTTGCTGCCATCGCATGGCTAAACGCTCAGATGCGACCGGGCGCCGAGATGGTAGCCGAACTGGTTGACTTGGAGAAGGCTGTCGAACAGGCCGACTTGGTGTTCACTGGAGAAGGCAGCATGGATGCGCAAACCAAGCAAGGCAAAACCCCCATGGGTGTGATGCAAATTGCACAGCGTCATCAAGTTCCCGTGATTGCCCTGACAGGACAGTTGGGCGAAGGTTATCAAACGCTTTATGAGGTTGGACTCACTGCCGCATTCAGCTTAGCCAACGGCCCCTTATCCTTAAAGCAAGCCTGCGAGCAAGGTCAAACCCTGCTGCAGGCCAGAGCCGCTGACATTATGCGGACATGGCTGACGGCGGCAACTGTGGCGACAACGCGTCGCTCATCCGAATGAATCCTGCCACATCGACTTGCTCGGCTCGTGCGGTCGGTGGCACGTCAATCGCTTCCCAGGGTATCAAGGCAGCCCAATCGCCCAAAGCCCCTCTGAGCATTTTGCGGCGCTGAGAAAAGGCACGCTGGACCAAACTAGCAAACAGCTGTTCATGCCGCGCACGCGGCCTATCGGCGCCAAGTGGCACCATGCGAACCACCGCCGAGACAACCTTAGGTGGTGGGTCGAACGACTCAGGTGCCACGTCGAATAGCTTTTCTAGACGATAGCGATACTGCAACATCACCGACAAACGACTGTAAGACGACGAGCCCGCGTCAGCTACCATGCGATCCACTACCTCTCGTTGCAACATAAAGTGCTGATCGACCACGTGATCAGCCGCCTGCAAACAAGCGAATAGCAGTGGCGTTGAAATGTTGTATGGAAGGTTGCCCACCACGCGCAAACCCTCACCTAGCCGAGAGAAATCGACTGTTAAGGCGTCTTGTTCAATAATGGTCAAACGGGATTCAGGGTATTGATCGCGTAAACGAGATGCCAAATCACGGTCGATTTCTATCACCGTCAAATGATCTAGCTTAGACAACAATGGTGCGGTCAAGGCCGACAGGCCTGGACCGATTTCAACGACATTGTCAGCGGCCTTCGGCGCAACTGAATTCACAATTTGATCGACTACCGCTAAGTCAACCAGGAAGTTTTGCCCAAATCGTTGCCTAGCTTGATGACGCCCTTTGGCTGAACTCATTGAGTTTGAGGCCGGAACATGCGGTTATCAATATAGGTTTGATTGCGGACTTGTTGCAGCCAAGCATCGAATCGACTAGCCGCCCTGCGCCTGAACAACTGCTCGCGGGCGATATTGCGCCGATACTGATCGGCCATGTCTTGTGTGCGCCGCTCCTGTACCTCAATGATGTGCCAACCAAATTGCGATTGAATAGGCTCACTGACCTCGCCCACAGCCAGCTCATTCATGGCGCGCTCAAACGCGGGGACAGTTTCACCTGGATTAATCCATCCTAGCGCACCGCCCAATGGCGCTGAAGCGTCATCTGACACCGCTTGGGCCACCGTCGAAAAACTCTCGCCACCGTCAACGATACGCTGCCGGGCATTGTTCAAGCGTTGGCGCGCCTGCTCATCGCTCATCACTGTATTGGTCTTGATGAGGATATGGCGTGCCTTGGTCTGATCCACCATCATGGGACCATCTGGCATTGTTAACTTCTCAGGCTCTGGGGGTGGCGGTGGCTCTGGCTGAGGACCGCCTGCGCGCCCTACCACTTTGAGAATGTGAAATCCCGCTGGACTCTTTAAAACCCGTGAGATTTGACCCGGTTGCAGGTTACGGGCGGCATTTAAAAACAACGCCGGCCAGCCATCAGCCGGGCGCGCGCCAAGGTTACCGCCATCTGAAGCCTCAGGTCCATCGGAATACTCTATGGCAAGAGTGGCAAAGTCTTGTCCCTTACGCAGATCAGCGCGAATTTCATCAATGCGCTGCTTACGCTCAGCCACCTGCTCTTCGGAAGCCGACTCTGGCACCGACAAAAATATCTGCGAGATCTGCAAAACCAACGGCTGAACAGGACGTGGCTTGGGTTTGGGTGGCGGTGGTGGTGGCGGGGGTTCCAAGCCACTGGCTTCACGGGCTTTCTGCTCGCGCAAATAAGCGTCCACGTCAGCATCACTGACGCGCACCTCTTCCTCGATCATCCGTTGGCGTACCCGATCCACCAACACATCGCTGCTCAAGCGTTGTTTGTATTGCTCCCAAGTCAAGCCCACCGACTTCACCTGATTACGCAACTGGGCCACGCTCACGTTGTTTCGGCTCGCCACGCTTTCAATGGCCTCATTGATGTCTTGTTCGCTCACCCGCACGCCCATCATTTCGCCTTCCTGACGGATCAATGACTCGGTAATCAAGCGGTCAAGCGCCTGCTTTTTAATCTCGTCTTCGGCAGGCATTGGCCTGCGGTTGTTGCGAATCTCTCCGGCAATCACTTGCGCGCGCTGATCCACTTCGCGCACGGTGATGACCGCCGACCCCACCACTGCAGCGATGCCGTCAACAGGCACGTTGGCTTTGGCAGGCGCTTGGTTGCCCGAGCGCAACCCCTGAGCCTGACTCAGGCCCATCGCCATCAACAATGCCATGCCCAGAAAAAGTCCCATCCATCGTTTGGTGACTGCCATTATTCGTACCTTTCAAATTTGCTGACCGGATTGATGGTCGGCGTAATATTTTGGAAATTCGGGATGCTTTGACCAAGTAAAGCCATGGGATCTTGGCCTAGTTTGCCTAGCCCAGCGAGCTCTAATTGAAAGAATATCGCGTTGTTCACTTCTTTGGGATCGATCGCGTAGCGCTGATAGACCACTCGGGCCGCCCAACAACAATCGCCCTTGTACTCCAACCCGGCCACCGCCTGTGTTACCCGTGGGTCAATCTGCCGTTTAGGATCGCTAAGCAATGAATAATCTACCCGACCAACCGAATATACACTTTGACTCAAAGGCCACTGAAACGCCAAACTGACCTGCTCTTGGCCCTGCGGCTGAAACGCTCCCGTTGGATTACGCTGATATCTATAGGAGGCCGTCACACTGGTCGCGCGCTTTGGGTTAAAGCGAGCGACGATTTGCGATCGATCCCAAGAGCCCTCATAAGGGTTGTACTGCAAATCAATAGTCGTACTCAACGTGTCTGTGAGTGCAGCGGTTGCGTTGATCAAAAACTCGGAACGGACATCGGTGCGCGGCTCCTCACCTGGCAGCGTGACCTTTTGATCTTCGAAATAAACGCGCTGACCCACTGAGACAGCCACTCGTTCAAAGCCGGTCTCCTCGTCTAGCGTACGCGAAGTCAGCGCCATTGTCAGCTGATTAGCATTGGCAATGCGGTCCCAGCCACCGGTGTAAATGTTTTCTTGAAACGCTTGTGAGAAGCTGAAATCAGATAATGTTGTGTCGTAAATCGGTAAATTGGACTGATCACGGTAAGGCACGTTTAGGTAGTAAATCCTGGGCTCCAACGTTTGAATGGCAGCCAACCCAAAAAAAGAACTTGGCCGCTCAAAGGTCATGCCGGCGTCTATAGAGGTGATGGGCAAAACGCGGTTGTTACTGGCTTGGCGCCCATTCACACCAGCCAAACGATACCAATCAGTCTGATAACGGGTTGTATGCAGACCGACTTTGGGCGTGATGTACCAGCCTGGGCGCACAATCGGATACGTCACGGTGTTGTAGGACACAAAGCGTTGCCCGTCCGGACCAAACGAGTTGCCAAACTTATCGAGTGGCCTATCAAACCAGATCGCCGCGTTGCTGGACTCCAAGTCAAAACCGTTTTGATTGAATCTAGCGCCGTTTAGCGAGAACGCGGGCACTTTGTTGTACTGGGGTGTGATGTCACCGAGCGTTTGAAACGTCGTGTATTCCACTCGCGCGTTCCAATCGCGATTGCCCCAACCCACAAATCCTGAGCGCGTTAGATAAGTGGTGGTGGCTTCATTGACACCCAACAAGGAAAAGTCTTTGAAGTAATCATCGTCTGACACACCACTGACATTCCAACCGGCGTTAAAACCAGACCCAAGTTGCTGATTATGCTGCGTGGAGTAGAGCCAACGATCAGTCTCTGTCTCGTAATCATTGTTGATGTAGGTGCCAGCAAATTTGCCGTTGTAAGACTCTCCCAGATACCGGAACTCGCCGCCCAACTGCAAACCGCGCTTACTCATTGGTCGCAACTGCACGGTGGCGTCATAGTTCGGCGCCAAGTTCAGGTAGTAGGGCAATGTCAAATCAAAGCCCGTCTGACTGGTGGTTGCAAAAGTGGGCAATAAGAACCCTGACTTACGCTCATCACGGATAGGAAAGGTCAGATAAGGCGAGGCCAGTAAAGGCACGCCCTTGAAGAACAGCACACCATTACGAGCCACGCCTTCGTTTTCATCGTAATTAAGGTCAACTCGACTGGCATCGATGTACCAAGCGGGATCTGGGCAAGGGCAGGCGCTGTAAATGACATCATCGATCGTCATTTCATTTTGATTGGCCAATTCGGCTTTGCTGCCCACGCCGGATCCACCGTTAGCCAACCAAAACTCTGGCGACTCAACTTCACCTTTTTCAGTATCAAAGTTGTACCGCATGGATGGTCCAACAACCACGTTACCGTCTTGGGTAAGGCGTGCGTTACCTTTGGCCGTTACCTCTTCGGTTTGTTGGTTGTAGAACAAATAATCACCGCGCAAAACCGCGTCAGCCCGCCGCACCGTGCCTTGCCCCTGAAGCGTTAAGTTGCTGTCTTGGTCACTGCGCATTTCGGTGGCGCCCAGATAAGCCGGCAATCCGTCCACAGGCACCGTCACGGGAGACAATAAAGGGGATGTCGTTAAACCACGCAGGATCACGCTAGTTGCTAAGTTCGACGCAGGAGCGTCGGCCTGCGCCCAGACGAGCGCAGATGTCCCGAGCCAGGCCATGACCAATAGAGGGCGAGTGACTAAGGAACCCTTCAAAACCAACACCAACAAACCAACCGCATTAAAAACTCTCTCAAATGGTGTGATGCACCCGAGGATGCGCAAGACACTTTATTATAGAGACCGGACCATCCGTTAAGACAAACCCGCCATGAGCCAATTAGAGATCCCCACCCATTCCGTGACACATATTAATCGCGATCGCGTACTGATACAGTGGCTAAACTCACTCGATACCAATCTTGGCTTAGATTTGGCAAGCTTAACGCCCGCGTCTTCAGACGCAAGCTTTAGACGCTATTTTCGGGTCAAAACCCCTGACAGCACCTTAATTGTCATGGATGCGCCACCGCCACAAGAAGACTGTCGACCTTTTTGTGACGTCACTGAACGACTTTTGACAACTGGTGTGACCGTACCCTGTATTCTAGCCAAGGCATTGGATCAAGGTTTTTTACTCCTCACTGACTTAGGAACAAAAACCTATTACGACCAAATCCAGTCAGAATGGCATGACGCGGACTTACAAACCAACTATCGACAAGCCATTGAGGCACTGGTCAAACTGCAAGCCGCAGATCCCACAGGCTTACCGGTTTTTGATGCCGACAGGTTAAAGGCTGAGTTGCAACTCTTCCCTGAGTGGTATGTGGAGAAATATCATGGCGTTACGTTGACTTCTAAAGAGCACGATGATCTGCAGAATCTATTCACCGAATTGGCCACTGCCATTGCCAAACAACCCAAAGTTCTGGTGCACCGCGACTTTCATTCGCCCAACCTGATGGTTTGCACCGACCCCTCGGTGGGTACCAACCCAGGCATACTTGATTACCAAGACGCGGTTCTCGGGGCGATCTCTTATGACATCGCCTCCCTGGTCTTCGATGCACGAACCACTTGGGAGGAACCGCAGCAACTAGACTGGGCCATTCGCTACTGGGAGCAGGCAAGAGCGGCTGGCCTGCCCGTGGAGAGCGACTTTGCGGTGTTTCATGAGCAATATGAATGGGTTGGTCTACAGCGCAATTTGCGCATCCTAGGTGTTTTTGCACGACTTAGCCTTCGCGACAACAAACCGGCTTACCTCGACCATCTGCCGCGTGTACTGCAGTACGTGCGGCAAGTGGCTAGCCGCTATGGCACCTTTAAACCTGTCGTGAGACTCTTAGACCGCCTAGACGGCATCGAACCACAAGCACGCTACACTTTTTAATGAAGACAATGATTCTGGCAGCCGGTCGAGGCCAACGCATGCGACCCCTGACTGACCATACCCCAAAACCATTGCTAACCGTCGGTGGACAGCCTTTGATAGTCTGGCACATCAAACGACTGGCCAAGGCCGGCCTACGGGATATAGTCATCAACCACGCTTGGCTCGGTAAAAAGATAGAAAGCACCCTTGGCGATGGCAGCCAATGGGGGGTGTCGATTCGCTACTCACCAGAGCCCATAGCACTCGAGACGGCCGGTGGCATTGCCAACGCCCTGTCTTTGCTTGGTCAAGCCCCCTTTCTGGTAATTAACGGAGACACATGGTGTGATTGGCCCGTTGAAAACGCATCGGCAGATGCCTTAAGGCCGCCCCTTAGCGCCACGACATCACTGGCTCATTTGGTTCTGGTGCCTAACCCAACACATCATCCGGAAGGTGACTTTGCCATCGATGAAGGCGGCAAGCTAAGCGAAGCGGGAAATGCTCGCCTCACCTACTCCGGTCTAGGCATCTATCATCCCGATTTATTTAAAGCCATAGGTACACAAGAACCTACCCCATTAGGCCCCATACTTAAGCAGGCAATGACCAAGGGTTTGATCACGGGCGAGGTCCATCGCGGGCAATGGATGGATATCGGCACACCAGAACGCTTGGATCAGTTGGATAAACAATTGAGCCCCTAGCGGCCTAGAACAAATTTGCAACCAGGTGTTGCTAGGCGCTGACGCCTTTCTTGGGTTGGCGTTACTCTACGTAATGTTGTTAATGTTGTTAATAAAGTTGTCATAACGCTTAGATTTTTTGCGATACAAAAGGAAAGTTACTGCATGGGTATGTTTGGAGGATCACGTCGTCAGGTTTTTAAGCCATCACCATATGACACACGCCGCAGGTCAAAAGGCCTGCCACGGTGGTTCATATTGTTGGTACTTGGCATCCTGATTGGCGGCGGTGGTGTGCTTATTCTGCAAGCGAGCTATGGCCCGAAGCGCTTATCCATGCTTGAATCACAACAACTGACTGATCAGCTGGCTTCGGTCACACTCGAGCGCCAACAACTCCAATCCGACGTCACCACATTAGAAAACCGCCTCAAAAACATAGAAAACCAAGCCGAGCAGTCAGTCAGTGAAATGCGAGCAGAGCTCTCCGCACTGCAGGCACGCGTTGAGCCAATGCGCGAAGAAATTGATATGTTTTTAAACGCCATCACAAGTGACGTGACCTTTGATCCTGTTGGCATTTCTGGGGCTAGCTTCGAACAAGCGCCCGACAGCGACAGCCTAGCGTATCGAATCCTCATTGTTCAAGAGGATGATCAACAGCCGACGTATGACGGGCGCATTGAAGTGACATTTGAAGGCCGCTACCCAAATGGCAAATCAGGCGCCATCAAAGCCCTGGTCGAACCCTTTTCGGTGGGTCACTATCAACAACTGCAAGGCGAACTAACCTTTCCAGATCGCTTTAAAGCGTCTCGCGCCACCCTGCGCATTTATGAAGCCGAAGGCTCGCGCGCCTTGAGTTATCGCACCTTTAAAATCCAAACCCCGTCCTGAACTTACTTTGAATGAACGGATTATTTGGTCCGTTCCTTTTGATAGCGAGCCACATTGGCTTCGTTGGGCGGGTACAGCCCAGGTAACGCCTCGCCGGCTTCAACCTTAGTCATGATCCAGGCCTCAAGCCTTTCTTGCTCAAGCGCCTGGTCAACCACCTCGTCGAGCAACGCGGCAGGAATGACCACGGCGCCGTCATCGTCGGTCACGATCACATCCCCCGGAAAGACGGCCACCCCACCGCAACCGATGGGTTGCTGCCAGTCAACAAATGTCAGGCCCGCCACCGAAGGTGGCGCCGCCGCACCGTTACACCAAACCGGTAAACCGGTCTGCAAAACGCCTGACAAGTCACGCACCACCCCATCGGTGACCAATGCCGCCACATCTCGCTTAGCCATGCGTGCACACAAAATGTCACCAAAAATGCCGGCGTCTGTCACCCCCATTGAATCAACCACGGCGATACAACCCGCTGGCATGGCCTCAATCGCACCTCGGGTTGATGTCGGTGAGGTCCATGAAGCGGGCGTGGCTAGGTCTTCACGTGCAGGCACAAACCGCAGCGTAAAAGCCCGACCAACCAACCGCGGCTGCCCAGAGCGGATAGGCCGGGTGCCACGCAACCAAACGTTACGCAAACCTTTTTTCAGCAAAATAGTGGTGATGGTTGCCGTGGCGACACCTTGCAAAGCAGCAATGGTTGTCGGCGCCAAGGCCATGTCTGTTGTCGTCACATCACTAGAGGTGTTCACAAAGGCGCTCCTGTCAGGCCAATTGACTAAGCCGGCGTTCTTGACGCTCGATTAAACGTTCAATGTCGGCGATATCTTGCGCTGACAAACTCGGTCCCGGCCGACGAACGGCTGCGCAGGCAATCGCTCCACGTTTGGCCAAGACGTACTTTCTAACCGCTAAGCCGATTCCGGCTTGCTGCTCATAGCGCGCAAAGGGCAAGTACGCATCAAACACATCGAAGGCGCGCTCGACATCGCCCGCGGCGTGCGCTTGGCAAACTTGCCGCATCATTTCAGGGAAGGCAAATCCCGTCATTGCCCCGTCGGCACCGCGTTCAAGTTCTTCGGGCAAAAACAAACCCCCGCCATTGCCCGTCAAAATAGAAATGTGCCTGAGCGTTTGTTGCTTTTGCGCGTCCCTGATGGCTGACAACTTACCGAGTCCTGGACAATCTTCGTGCTTGAGCATGACGCAACGTGGCGATTGCGCGATGACTTGCATCACCACCGACGAGGACATTTGGACACCCGTTGAATTGGGGTGATCTTGCAGAACCCATGGCACATCTGGGCCAAGGGTTTCATTGACCATATTGAAATACTGGCGGATTTGGTCATCACTTCGCACATGAGGTGCAGGAGCAACCATCACCCCGGCCGCACCCATGTCCATGACACGCTTGGTCAATTCGCCCATCGCAGCAAATCCAGCCGACGATGCACCCACTACCACTGGCACCGCCCCGTTGACTCTAGACAAAACGCGTTCAACATATTGCGAAGACTCATGAGCCGTTAACTTGGGGGCTTCACCTAAGATACCGAGCACGGTCAACCCATCGACGCCTTGCTCCAAATAGAAATCAACCAGCCTGTCCGTGCTCTCTAGGTCTAGCTCGCCATTCTCGGTAAATGGTGTGACCGTGATTAGATAAACACCACGGGCATTGGCATCAAATGTTTGTCTGCTGTGATTGGTCATCGCTTTTCCTTACACTGTTCTTTGAATTTGCCGTGCCATGTCATAGCCACTGAGGTACGCCTGCTCGACACGACTATGCGTGAGGCCATCGCCACACACACCTAACCTTATCGCGTCTGACCACCAACTTGGCTCAGTCGCTGGCAAACCAGACGTACGACGGGCATACAACCAACGGTGTGCCATGGCTGTCTCAATCACCCTGCACGCTTGGACGCCAATTTCTTCCAAAAATGCTTGCTGCAACTGACTGACAACTGAAGCCTTATCGTCGTCCAAATGTTGCTCAGTCCAACTAGGCGTGGCTTGAACAACCCAGTCTTGTTGGCCACCGCGCGTTGACCTACCCGGCTTACTGTCATTGCGTGCCCACCAGCCAATTGGACCAGTGTCTGGCTGACCCGCTTCATAGGCCACATCCATGGGAGCAGTGCTTAACATCAAGGTCCAACAAGGTTGAAGCGGCGTGGCGGTTAACTGTTGGGCCCAATCGGGTTGAAGCGGCTCTACCATGGGGGCCGCTTGTTCATTGGGTACGGCCACGACCACGGCATCAAACCGATTGCTTTTGCTGCCGTCTTCCATAACCAATTGCCATTGGTCATCTGACCGCTCAAAAGACATCACCCGGGTGTTCACCACCACATCTAGTCCCTCGGCTTGCGCTCGACCCAAACTGTTCATGTCAGGGCACGCCACATACCAAGGATCTTTGTTATCGGGTGCTTGACGCATGACAGGCGCCCATTGGGCAACTGTGCCAATGGCTAACAAATACTCTATCCATGCTTGAAACAATGGGTCTCTTGCTGTGAAGTACTGAGTGCCATGATCAAACGATGCCCAATCGACACGGCGTGTCGACAGACGTCCGCCAACACCACGTGACTTTTCAAAGACGGTAACACCCACGCCTTGCGTCTGAAGCTCTCGCGCACACGTCAACCCCGCCAGTCCAGCACCCACCACCGCAACTTGTTCAATGACCATCGGTATCCTTTACTTGGCTCACAACTTTTCCAATAACGCTTGGCCGACTGCCTCTGTTCCCAGCGAACCCGCCATGTCACGCGTTACACTACCATCACGAATCAGTTCTGCCATCGCGGTTTCAATCCGCTGGGCTGCCTCAGCATATTCGGGCTTGCCCGTATGTGTCGAGTACCAGCTTAACAACATGGCAGATGACCAAACTTGACTCAAAGGATTGGCGATGTTCTTTCCAGCAATGTCAGGTGCTGAGCCGTGTGCGGCTTGAGCCATCGCAAAATCATCGGCTGCATTAAGAGAGGCAGCCATGCCCAAACTACCCGCTAACTCGGCCGTTAAGTCCGACAAAATATCACCGAACATGTTCGTGGTCACAATCACATCAAAATGCTCAGGCTGTCTAACAGCCAAAGCCATCATGGCATCAATAAGGACTGTATCCACAGTAACTTCCGGAAACTCTTTTGCCACTGCTTCACAGGTCCGGACAAACATCCCATCGCCGAGCTGCAAAACATTGGCTTTGTGAACGATAGTCACTTTCTTGCGACGAGTCATCGCGAGTACAAATGCTCGCTTAGCAATACGCTCACAACAGCTGCGCGTGATCCGCCGCAGCGATACCACGACATCATCGGTAACTTGCAATTCACTGCCACCCGAGACCATGTTTCGATCGGCATAAAACCCCTCAGTGTTTTCACGAACGACTACCAAGTCAAACGGTTTGATTCGAATAGGCGCCCCATCGAAGGTGCGCGCTGGACGAATATTGGCGTAAAGATCGAAGTGCTGTCTAAAAAAGCGCGAAGGGTTGATTTGCCCCTTGCTATCATGGCGTAAATCGTGCGTGGTCATGGGACCCATGATCATGGCATCAGCGCCTTCGATTGTTCCTACCAATTCAGGTTGTATCGTAGTGCCATGTTTATGCAAGCTGTCATGACCAGCGATCTCATGGATTAAATTCAGTTTTGCGCCACTGCGCTCGGCTGCCCGCTCTAAAACCATCACTGCCACACGGACAGTTTCAGGTCCGATACCATCACCTGGTATGACCACTACTTTCATTTTTAGCCTCCAACATCGCTTTTAGTCATCCAACGTAACCCCGCCAATCGGTTCGTTACATCGCATCCAACAAATACTTTAAACCTGTGCGACAGCATTATTTCTTCAAACACTTTTGTTGCTGTCTCTGTTCTAATCAATTTCATTCGTTTATTTCAGATGCCACATGCTATGTTGACTTCCGTTTCATTTCGGCGCTTGTTATTGCCGCTCGCTTTCGGCTTTGTCTTATCAGCCTGCAGCGATGCAACCGATGGCGACCAAGTCCAAGAGCAACCTTCGATCGTTAAAACACTCCCTGCCGAGACGGCCATTGACCCCCAGTTGGTGCTCTCGGGCACGATACAGGCTGCTCGACAGAACCCACTGTCTTTCCAAGTTGGCGGTCGCATTGATCAACGGCTAATTCATGCGGGGGATCAGGTCACCAAGGGCCAAACACTCATCACGCTGGACACTCGAGACTTAAACCAAGCGCTGGCGTTGGCAAAGGCAGAGGTAACTGCAGCCACCTCTGCTCTCAAAACCTCGCAAGATGAACTCAAAAGAAGCCAACGCCTCGCAAAATCTGGCTTCATCAGCCAGCAAGCATTAGACCGAGTCATCTTGCAGACGCAAGAGAGTCAAACGCGACTAGATGCGGCCCTGTCACGCGAGCAACAAGCCGAAAATGCATTGACTTACGCGACTTTAAAGGCACCAGATGATGGCATCGTGACTGAAACGCTGGCCGAGATTGGTCAAGTTGTCACACCGGGCCAAGCGGTGGCACAGTTTGCCCATGCGGGTCCAGTCGACATTGAGGTGTTTTTGCCACAAGGCGTCAAAGCACCGGCAAGCGGCATTGTCACCAGCGGCACCCAACTGTGGCAAGCCAGTCTGCGAGAAGTCGCGGGCGCCGCTGACCGAGCCTCGCGAACAATAAGAGCCCGCTACAGCTTATTGGGGCAAAATTTCGACATGCCACTCGGGTCGATTGCGCAACTGACCATTACTACCGGACAGCCCGGAGAGAACGTGGTGCGAATCCCTTTAGGGGCTCTTGATGAACGCGGCCAAGGTCCACAAGTCTGGGTGGTGGTAGAGGGTCGAGCGCAGCCGGTGCCAGTGCAAGTGCTGTCATTGTCAACCGAGACAGCGCAGATTCAATCGACCTTAAAGCCAGGTTCACCGGTCATAGCCATGGGAACCCATTTACTTCAGCCTGACATGGCCGTCACAGTACAGCCCTTGGGTCTAGCACCATGAGTTTTCCGAATCTGTCGGCCTTGGCCGTTCGGGAACGGTCGGTCACCCTGTTTTTTTTGATTCTCTCGATCATTGCTGGCTTGTACGCTTTCAACTCGCTAGGACGCGCTGAAGACCCGCCTTTCACGGTCAGGGTGATGGTGGTGTCAGTGTTATGGCCAGGGGCCACTCCCCAAGAGATGCAGACTCAAGTCGTTGACCGACTAGAAAAACGCATCCAAGAGGTCGATTACTTTCTTAAGTTAGAGACCACGATTCGACCCGGACGCGCCGACATGATGGTCGAATTTGAAGACTTCTCACCGAGCGAGATCGTTCCAGACCTCTTTTATGAAGTCAGAAAACGCATGCTTGATGAAGCGCCAAGCTTACCAACAGGAGTGATTGGTCCGATAGTCAATGACGACTTTTCAGACGTCTACTTCTCTATGATCGCCCTAACCGCGCCCGGTTTACCGCTATCGGAATTGGTCAAAGACGCCGACGGGATCAGAGATCGCTTACAGCGTGTAGACGGCGTCCAAAAGGTATTCTTGCTAGGTGAGCGTCCACAACGCATACATGTCAATTTTGACTCGGCCAAACTAGCCAATCTTGGCTTATCAGCCACCGCTGTCTTGGCAGCCATCAATGCAAACAATCAATTGGTGGCGGCCGGACAAATCGAAACTCAGGGTGCACGCGTCTACGTCCGCGTCGACTCCGACCTGTCCGATCTTCAAGCTTTGGCCAACATTCCGTTGCGTGTCAATGACCGCCTTATCCGGCTCGCCGACATTGCCACAGTAGAACGCGGCTACCAAGAACCGCCAACTTACATGATTCGAGCTGGCGGTCAAGACAGCGTGTTGTTGGGCGTGGTCATGACCGATGGCGAGGACGGCCTGGCACTTGGCGAAAGGTTAGCGGCGTTTTTGGATGACGAAACCAAACAACTGCCACTAGGCATGACGCTTACTCAGCTGACCAATCAAGCCGATGCGATTGAGCAGGCAGTGGACCTTTTCCAAATCAAATTTCTAGTCGCCATGGCGGTGGTGGTCGCCGTCAGTGTCGTGGCCATTGGTTGGCGAGCGGGTTTGATCGTTGGCTTGTCGATTCCACTCACCTTAGGGTTGACCTTTGTACTGATGCTTCTGACTGGGATGAACTTGGATCGCATCTCATTAGGTGCTTTGATCATTGCATTGGGTCTTTTGGTTGATGACGCCATCATTGCCATCGAAATGATGATCGTCAAAATGGAGCAAGGCTGGGATCGCGTACGAGCCGCTAGCCATGCGTGGCAGGTCACAGCGGCACCCATGCTGTTTGGTACCTTGGTGACTGTGGCTGGGTTTGTGCCTATCGGCTTTGCGCGCTCTGCTGTGGGCGAATATGCCGGCGGTATTTTTTGGGTATTGGCTTACGCCCTGCTTGTGTCGTGGTTTGTGGCGGTCACCTTCACGCCTTACCTAGGTGTCAAGCTATTGCCCAATATCAAGAGCAAGGCGCAACAATCTTCCTCTGACTCACACGCCGCGGT
>JAWOGG010000180.1:0-3023 GCA_046497085.1 Orrella sp. | reverse complement strand
ACGCATGCGCGAGGCCCAAGCCGCCTTGGAAAACCTGCAGTTCTCCAGACGGCCTCAAGCAGCGGCTGCCTTGGCGCAGGCAGAGTCACAGCTCGAGCAGGCCATGCGTGAAGCGAAACGTCGAGCCGCTTTACTAAAAAGCGACTCCATTTCGCGTGAGGTGTTTGAAAAAGCCCGCCAGGCACAAACAGTTGCAATGGCTGCTGCACAGCAGGCACGGTTGTTAAGTCAAGCTCTCGCAGACGGTGGGACTGAGGAGCAAATCCTGCAAGAGCGACTCACCGCTGCGAAAGCGGCGTTCGCCAAGACACAAATCCGCGCCCAAGTCGACGGCACCATCTTGACGCGTAATGTTGAACCCGGCGATCTGGTTCAGGCCGGACGTGTTTTATTAGAAATGGCACGCGATGGCGACACTGAAATCTTAGTGCCGGTTGACGAGCGTAATCTCGGGGTTTTGGCGCTCGGCCAAAGTGCGCAAGGCGTTCCTGATGCCTATCCAGATCGCACCTTTGAGGCCACAGTCGATCACATCGCCCCCACCGTCGACCCACAGCGTGGTACCGTCGACGTTCGCCTGACCGTTGGGCAACCACCCGATTATCTAAAACAGGATATGACTGTCACCACGACCATCCTGACGGGTCAAGTTGAACAAGGATGGGTAATACCTAACGACGCGCTACGATCGATTAACGGTGATCAAGCCACGGTTCAATTGATAACCGTTGGACGGGTTAGCGAACGTACCGTCACACTTGGCTTGCGCGGCTTAGATGCGACTGAAATTGTTGATGGCCTACAAAGCGGTGACCAAGTGATCCTCACACCCGATCTGCGTGTGGGGCAGCGGGTGCGGGCGGATCATGTGGATTGAGTCAACCATAGCCCTGAAGTTTTTAAGACAAGGTTTTGCACAAACCTTGTTGATCTTGGTGGGTATTGGTGTCGGTGTGGCGGTCATTGTTTTTATCGTCACGCTGGTGAGCGGTCTGCAAGAAAACATCGTCAGTCGGACGCTCGGCACCCAAGCACATGTCAAAGTGCAACCACGAGAAGAAGTTAACTTGAAAGCGAGTCCTTCCGGGAATGCCGTGCAATTGGTTTTACAAGACGAACGGGCTCAACGCTTGCGCTCAATCAACAATTGGCAACAAGTGCTCACCTCCCTTGAGAAACTACCCGATGTGACCGCAGCCTCCCCGGTGGTCTCTGGTCCAGGCTTTGCCAGACGTGGCGAGGCGGTGAAATCGATCTTAGTGATTGGTATCGATCCCGAACGCTATGAACGCATCATTTCTGTCAGCGATAACATCATCAAGGGCGAGTTTCGAGTCAGCGCCGGCAATACCGTCATTGGCTCTGAACTGGCCAAAGACCTAGGCGTTCGAATTGGCGGCAAGTTGCGTCTCGATGCTGGAGACGGTCGAACCGCGGTATTGACCATCACCGGTATCTTTGAATTGGGCGTACGAGAACTCGACTCACGATACGTGTATCTCGACCTCAAGCAAGCGCAAGCGTTACTAGGACTTTTTGGTGGTGTCACGGTCATTGACTTAACGGTGACTGATATCTTCGCAGCCAGTGAAGTGTCGGATCGTATTGGCCGGTTAACCGCCCTGAAAGCTGAAAGCTGGATGCAAACCAATAGTGAGTTGATGAATGCATTGAAATCGCAAAGCCTGTCTTCTAGTCTGATCAGCTTCTTTGTGGCGCTTTCGGTGGCTTTGGGTATTGCCAGCGTGCTGGCCATTAGCGTGACCCAACGTACGCGTGAAATCGGCATACTGCGCGCCATGGGAGCTAGACGCGCACAAATGTTGCGAGTCTTTCTGCTTCAAGGTGCTGTGTTGGGCTTAACCGGTTCTTTTGTTGGTGCCGGTGTCGGTTGGGTCATGGTCTGGGTGTTCAATGAATATGGACCGGGTTTGTTTGACATCAACCCTTCGGTCACCATCGTACCGGTTGCGGTGACAATCGCCACGATTGCCGGCGTGTTGGCAGCGATTGCCCCCGCTTGGCGCGCCTCACGTCTAGACCCGGTGGTGGCCATACGTTATGTCTAACCAAAAAAGTAATAATCAAGACGCAACAGTGCTGCGTCTGCAAGACTTACGCAAGCGCTACAACGTCGGATTACCAACCGAAGTCGAAGTGCTGCACGGCTTAAACATGACGCTTAGCGCTCATGATTTTTGTGCTTTAGTGGGTCCGTCTGGCTCTGGAAAAAGTACCTTACTCAATCTGATCGGCCTTTTAGATCAACCCACTGACGGTGAGCTATTTATCACCGACATCGCCACCCGTGAGCTCGATGACGAAGCCCGTACACTCTTGCGACGAGAAAACATCGGCTTTGTGTTTCAGTTTCATCACTTGATCGAAGCGTTTAGCGCACAAGAAAACGTGTTGATGCCGTTGATGGTGAAGGCGGGCAAACCGAGCGCTGAGCAACAGCAATGGGCCGAACATCTGCTGGATGCGGTTGGCCTAAAAGGATTTGAGCGTAAAAAACCCAGTGAATTATCTGGCGGCCAGCAACAACGGGTGGCGATTGCGCGCGCCTTGGTGACACGGCCAGCGTTACTGTTGGCCGATGAACCCACGGGGAACCTAGACACACAAACAGCGGCTCATATCTTTGAGTTGCTAAGACGTTTTAATCGTGAGTTTGATTGTGCTGTCTTGATCGTGACCCATGACCCTCGCTTGTCACAAACTTGTGATCGCACCATCACGTTAGTGGATGGCCATTTCACCGAAGACATTCGTCACGACAGCGATCATTCTGCAGGCACAGAACAAGATTCTGAGTAGGCCACGGAAACAGTCTAGCCAAAAGGGCGCGCGCTAATCAGGTGCAGTGTTTGGCTGAGCCTGACTGGCACGCAAGTTGTAGATCCACTCGCGCCAAATCGCCACCAATAAAGCCATCAATACTGGACCGACAAAAAGCCCAACCAACCCCATGGTTTGCACGCCACCAACCAAACCAAAAAACGTCGGTAAGAAAGGTAGCT
>JAWOGG010000173.1:0-3169 GCA_046497085.1 Orrella sp. | reverse complement strand
CCAATGTAGCCTCTTCCAGCAAATCGCCTGGCACGACGTCATTGACTAACCCCCATTCTTTGGCCTCTTGAGCGCTGATGAACTCTCCCGTCAAGAGCATGTACATGGCTTGTTTGCGGGATAAATTACGGCTTAATGCCACCGAGGGTGTCGAGCAAAAGAGTCCCAGGTTAACGCCGGATACAGCGAATTTTGCCTCTTGGGCAGCCACGGCCAAATCACACATGGCAACGAGTTGGCAGCCGGCGGCTGTAGCCACGCCTTGGACCTGAGCGATCACCGGTTGGGGTAAGCGTTGAATCGCCAACATCACCTCGGTGCATTGCGTAAAAAGCCACTGGTAATAATCGAGGCTGGGCTGGGCACGCATCTCTTTGAGATCGTGGCCAGCGCAATACGCCTTTCCTTCAGCGGCGAGGATCACAACCTTGGTGGTTGGATCATCGGCGACCGTTTGCAGACTTTGTTTCAGTGTCGCCAGCATTTCCTCGGACAAGGCATTGAATGCCGAAGGGCGGTTGAGGGTGATGGTGGTGACCCCTTCTCGGGGTTGTGTCAGTGTGGCGGGACTGGTCATGATGATGGCTCTCCAAGAGGGCTTTCAAGGCATTCCTGATGATCGCAAGACCTGAGGACAGGTACCAAGTACTTAAGCATCAGAGGCTTGCTTGCGTAACTCAAACTTCTGAATCTTTCCGGTCGAGGTTTTGGGTACATCACCGAAGATAACGTTCTTAGGTACCTTAAAGCTTGCGAGGTGCTCTTTACAAAAGGCAATGATCTCTTCTGGAGTGATCGAAACACCTGGTTTTAGTTCCAGAAAGGCACAGGGTGTTTCACCCCATTTCGGGTCTGGTTTGGCAACCACAGCGGCAGCCAAGACCGCGGGGTGTCGATACAACACATCTTCAACCTCAATGGATGAGATGTTCTCTCCACCGGAAATGATGATGTCTTTGCTGCGGTCTTTGATCTTGACGTAACCGTCGGGGTATTGCACTGCCAGATCGCCAGAGTGAAACCAACCGCCTGCAAATGCCGCCTCAGTGGCTTTGGGGTTCTTGAGGTAGCCTTTCATGGTGATGTTGCCGCGAAACATGATTTCTCCCATGGTCTCGCCATCCCAAGGCACTGGCGCCATGGTCTGAGGGTCCAGAACCCGGACATCAGCCTGCAGGTGATATCGCACGCCTTGTCTGGCGTTTAGACGGGCACGCTCTGAAATATCTAGCGTGTCCCAGTCATCGTGTTTGACACAAACGGCAGCTGGCCCATACACCTCGGTCAGGCCGTAGACGTGCGTCAGTTCAAACCCCATCGTCTCCATGCCTTCAATCATCGCTGCCGGCGGCGCAGCGCCCGCTACCATGGCTTTAACCCCAGTCGGGACACCCGCCTTCATGCTCTCTGGCGCATTAACCAGCAGACCATGAACGATCGGGGCGGCGCAATAGTGGGTGACGCCATACTCGCGCATCAGATCGAAGATGGTTTGCGCATCCACTTTTCTTAGGCAAACGTTGATACCGGCACGCGCGGCAACGGTCCAAGGAAAGCACCAACCGTTGCAGTGAAACATGGGCAATGTCCACAGATAGACGGGATGCTTGGGCATGTCCCATTCCAGAATATTGGAAACCGCATTCATGGCAGCGCCGCGGTGGCTGTAGACCACGCCTTTGGGGTCGCCGGTCGTGCCAGAGGTGTAGTTCAAACAAATGGACTGCCATTCGTCTTCAGGTAACACCACCTCGAAGTGCGCATCGCCCTGAGCGAGCAGGGACTCATAAGTCTGCTCAGTCAGCGTCTGATCGGGGGCGATAAATGCTTCATCCAAAGCCTCAAAGACCATGGGTTCGCGGCCGTGAGTTTGTTTCAGAATGTCCAAGGCCTCTTTCATGACGGGCGCGAATTCACTGTCAAAGATGACCGCTTTGGCTTGGCCGTGGCTCAGCATAAATGCCACACTAGCGGCATCAAGTCGGGTGTTCAGGCTATTGAGTACGGCACCGGCCATCGGCACCCCGAAATGCGCTTCGACCATTGGGGGCGTATTGGGAAGCATGACCGCAACGGTGTCGCCGGTTTGGATGCCAATCTGTTGCAAAGCGCTCGCTAGCTGGCGGCAGCGCACTAACGTTTGTGACCATGTTTGGCGCAGCGTGCCATGCACAATGGCGGTCTTTTCTGGGAAGACAAGCGCGGCGCGCTCAAGAAAAGATATCGGTGAAAACGCCACATGGTTGGCTGGGGTTTTGTCTAAACCAGTGACATAAATGTGATCGGTAGGCAATTGCGCAATGGTGTTGACTGACGACATCGTGACATCTCCAAATAAGCGTTCTTTGGTAGAAATGTACACGCTTCGAGCGGCTTTTTTAAGCCGATCGAAGATTTTTCGCGCGGTAACTCTTTCAGTAACGGTCGGGTACGATGATCTCCGGGGGTACAGGGGTGCGGTGATAATCAGGGTTGTGGACGCGTTCGGGTAAGACGATTTCGGGGTGCTCGACCTCTTGGTAGGGAATTTGCTCGAGTAAGTGTGAAATGCAGTTTAGTCGGGCTCTTTTTTTGTCGTTGCCTTCAATTACCCACCAGGGGGCTTCGGCAATATGGCTGCGCTCAAGCATGGTCTCTTTGGCAACGGTGTAGTCTTCCCAGCGGCGTCTTGATTCCAAGTCCATCGGGCTCAATTTCCATTGCTTTAACGGATCTTTGATCCGCATGGTGAACCGCATGTGTTGTTCTTGATCAGTGATAGAAAACCAGTACTTGATCAAAATAATGCCGGAACGCACGAGCATTTTTTCAAACTCGGGCACAGTACGGAAAAACTCCTCGTACTCTTCGTCGCTACAAAAGCCCATCACGCGTTCAACACCGGCTCGGTTGTACCAACTGCGGTCAAACAAAACCATTTCTCCACCGGCGGGCAGGTGCGAGACGTAGCGTTGAAAATACCACTGGGTCTTTTCACGCTCACTTGGAGCGGGTAAGGCGGCAACTCGGCAAATACGAGGATTTAGACGTTGGGTGATGCGCTTGATGGCACCACCTTTACCCGCCGCGTCTCGTCCTTCAAAAAGCACCACGACCTTTAGCTTTTTTCTGACGACCCAATCTTGGAGCTTGACCAGTTCACCTTGCAATCTAAACAGCTCTTTGAAGT
>JAWOGG010000153.1:0-18572 GCA_046497085.1 Orrella sp. | reverse complement strand
TCAATGTCAAGCTGACCGTTGCTCTCAGAGCTGCTGCGTTGCCACTGCCCATTGAGCGTTAACAAGCCATCAGGATTGGCCAGCGAGAAGTCACTAGCAACGACAGTCAAACCCTCCTGACTCGTACGTTGTATCGAACTGTCGAACGATAAGCTGTCAATGGTGAGCGATGGCAAACCTTCGGAAAGCTCGTTAATTAGGGCATCACTTGCGTCAACATCAATCGCTAAGCGGGCATTTATAGGCGCTTGGGTGATCCAATCGGCAGACTCAGGCGCATCCCATAACACCCCTACTGGACCTTCAATACGTGTCTGCGCACGCCCTACCTGCCAGGACGATCCTGACCCTGTCGCGTCACTGCCCGAGGCATCTGCTGCACTCAAATCAAGCGTCAGCTCCTCGATTAAGCCATCTTGCAAACTGACCCAAGCCCTACCGCCAAATGTCCCTTTGACTGGCGGCAGTGTCACCCACGGTGCGAGCGCCTCGCTGTTAAGTCGCGGCACCGATAAAAACACATCCGCATCAAGAACGCGCTCATCAACCGAAGCCAAAGAACCACCTAACCGATTGGCACTCACCATCAAAGAGACCGATTGACCCATAGATGACGGCAAGTTGGCCGTGACACCCAATCGGTGGGACAACAGCCCATTTTCTATAGTGACATCAATATCGGTCAGTGAGACAGGGGGTGTGTTTTGTCGCTGATCAATCCAAGTCAGTTTTGCTTGTGTCAGATTGATGCGACCTTGCTTGCCGAGCCAATTCAGAATCTGCTTTCTAAGCGCAGGGTCCGATGGTTCATCAAAATCGATATCAAATCCGGCCACTCGCACCAGACCATTTGCCTGCTGCACAGCGGTCAATTCGAATTGATCCACGCCAATGTAGCTAAACACGGGCTCTAGGTGCAAGACACTGCGCCACGAGACAATCGCACGTGCCGACGGTATCAGCAAGTTTGGCTCGCCGTCATCGCCCAAGACGGTCAAATCACTCAAACTCAACGCCGGGTGAAGCGAATGCCATTCGGCTGTTATTTCGCCTATCTTGACCGGCGCGCCGAGAGACTGGGTCATGACCGCCTCGATATCCGGGCGCCATTCATTGACCCGGGGCAAGACCCAGTAACGCGTGAACAGAAGTGCGGCGGCACTAGCGAAGTAGGCCACCACCACCACGATCAAAGCAAAACGAGCAATTGGTTTCAGTAAATTCAAGGTGTTTGACATGTGATAGCAGCTAATAAGATATCGTAATCCTTTTGTGGACTTAATCGCACCTAATCACACTTAAGCAAACTTAATTCGATCCAACCTGTCCTCGCGCTCACACGCTTACAATCTTCTCAAATGGATTCGGTGCCACGTAGGCCTAGCAAATGGAAATGGAAAAAATAACGATTGAGGCGGCCATTGATTGGTCAGGCGCTTTAAGGCGTCGTGTTCACGCAGACGAGGCCTTCGCGCAATGGCTAGGTGAAGCCAGTCAAGCGCCTGTAGACACAGCCCGCATCCACCATTGGTTCTTTGAACTCACCACTCAGACCCCGGATGAAGCCACACTCACAACCATCGATTGCCGCCGCACGCTACGACAAGTGCGTGAACGCGTTTTCTACACCGTTATGGTGCGCGACATTGCACAACAAGCAACGCTTGCAGAAGTAACGGGTGCCATGACCGACTTAGCCGATCTCGCCGTATCCCAGGCTTATCGTTCTGTCATCAGCGAATTGGTCGCGACACATGGCGTGCCAAGAGAGGCAGAAAGCGGTCGTCCTCAAGAAATGATTGTGATCGGCATGGGCAAACTAGGAGGCTGTGAGCTCAACGTCTCCTCTGACATCGATCTGGTCATGCTTTATGGTGAAGAGGGGCAGACAGATGGACCTCGCTCAATTTCACATCACGAGTTTTACGGCAAACTGACTCGGCAAATGATGCCCATCATCTCTGAATTGGACCAAAACGGACAGGTGTTTCGAACGGATTTGCGCCTACGACCAGACGGCGACTCGGGACCGCTGGCTTGGAGTCTTGACGCCTTCGAACAGTACTTATTTACCCAGGGGCGGGAATGGGAGCGCTATGCATGGCTCAAAGGACGTGTCATCCCCACCCAGGCTTGGGACGACAGTGACAGTTGCCTGACCATTCAGCACGTTGAGAGCATGCGACTGCCGTTTGTCTATCGCAAATATTTTGATTTTGATGCCCTTGCGGCACTGCGGGACCTGCGCGAGCGCATTCGTCAAGATTGGCAGCGACGCGCATCGGCACGTAATGGGTTAGATACCGAACGCAATATCAAACTCGGTGACGGTGGTATCCGTGAAATCGAGTTTGTGGTGCAGCTCACGCAACTTATTCGTGGTGGCAAGATGCCTGCGCTACAGCAACGGGGCCTTTTATCGGCTTTAGAAGCGCAGCAACGAGCAGGTCTAGTGCCTGATACCGTGGCTCAAGAACTTGAGAGCGCTTACCTCTTTTTAAGGCGCCTAGAGCATCTATTACAGTACAGAGAAGATGCCCAAACTCACATGCTGCCTGATGACCCTGACCTGCGCGTCGCCTTGGCCAACGCTATGGGTCTAGCACCAAACGATTTTGAGGCGACACTGACTGACCACAGAAAACGCGTCGCCGCTGTGTTTCGAGACGCGTTTCGTTTAGCTGGGCTGACCCAGGCGGTTACACCCGAGCTCGAATCAAGTGAGTCATCGTCAGAGGCTGCCGATCAGTCGGATCCAGCGGCGTTACTTGATGTCACGTTTGATCCCGCACAGACCAGTATCACCACCATGCTTGAGGCCTTCGAGCAGCACGCCGATGAATTGGCAAAGCGAATTGACGTCTTTTTAGACGGCCACCGCATCCGCGGTCTATCCACGCAGAGTCGCAACCGAATAGACGAGTTGCTACCCCTATTGCTGCAAGCCGCACTGGCCACCGAATCGCCTAAAACCACTGCCCTACGATTATTAGACTTGATAGAGACCATTGCGCAACGCAGTGCCTATTTGGCTTTGCTCGTCGAGTTTCCTCAGACTTTGGCACGCGTTGCCGGACTGATGGCAGCCAGTCCATGGGCTGCGCAATATGTGATTCAGCACCCTGTGGTGCTCGACAGCCTGATCGATTGGCGCACATTAATGGAACCAATCGACTTTGACAGGGTCCGCGCCAACTTGTCCGCTGACTTGGGCGCCTTTTTGTTGGCAGACGGCGAGCCCGATGTTGAACAGCAAATGAATTTAATGCGTGACTTACAGCGGCAAATTAGTTTTCAGCTGCTGGCCCAAGACATCGCCGGTGTGCTGTCGGTGGAAGCACTTGCCGACCAGCTGTCTGCACTGGCTGACTTACTGCTCGAGCAGACGTTGCATTGGGTTTGGCCATTGGTACTGCGCTGCCCGGTCGATGAGGCACCGCCACCAAAGTTTGCGATCATTGACTACGGCAAATTAGGCGGTAAGGAGCTTGGATACTCGTCTGACTTGGACTTGGTTTTTTTATTTGACGATCCAGATGAGAATGCTGCCGAACGTTATGCCAAGTTGGCGCGTCGCTTGACCTCTTGGCTCTCGACCATGACCTCGTCAGGCAGACTTTACGAGGTTGATTTGCGCCTGCGTCCCGATGGCGATGCGGGTCTATTGGCGGTTTCAATCGAAGCCTTCGAACAATATCAAAAGCAACACGCCTGGGCTTGGGAGCACCAGGCAATCACCCGGGCACGGTTTGTGGTGGGTGATGCCCATGTCGGTGCGGCCTTCGAGCGGATTAGGCAAGACGTGTTGACCATTTCGCGTGACCCCGAGCGCCTGGCTCGCGATGTGCGCGCCATGCGCCGAAAAATCGGCGAGGGACACCCCAACAAAACGTCTTTATTTGACTTAAAGCACGATGCCGGCGGTATGGTGGACTTGGAGTTTGTGACGCAATACCTGGTGTTGCGCTATGCCGTGCAAGAACCCTCGCTCATTCCCAATTTAGGCAATATCGCCCTACTTGGCATCACCGCCAAACTGGGATTAATTCCCACGCAAATTTCAACTGACGCCATTGCGGCTTATCGAAGCCTACGCAAGAGGCAACACGCCTTGCGTTTGCAAGGCGCGGAGCGTGCTCGAGTACCACCACACGAAATGACCCAAACGCGGCAAGCGGTGAGAGCTTTATGGGATTGCGTATTAGGCTCAGACGATTAACCCTTAACCGTGACTGAACTATACGGTTTGCCCGCTGACTGGTTGGCCCAAAGACTTGATGTAGACCCACGAGACGCCCACAATTGAAGCGGGGCCTAAGGCGATGACATAAGCCAGCACATAGTCTACGAAACCGCGCAGGTCACCAACCGGCGCCATGGTCCAGACCGGTACAAACGGCATCAAGACCGCCGCTACTACCAGTGTGATGACAATGCCACTAAGTAGCATCTTTCCTAAGCCTAAGCCTTTGGTGCGGCTTCGAACAATGGCAGTGATCAACATGATCAGCAATAACACTGCGACCACTGCCCCTATTACGCTAACCCAGCCAAATGTCTCCCATAGGGTCACGACCATCATTGGTATTGAGAACTCTTCCATGATCCTTGTCTCCTTGTTTAAGCGTAACCACGCAACATGGCCCGATAAGTACCAAGCAATGCTTTTTCTTCAATAAACCATGAAATCCACAACTCTTCGAGTGGATCAATAAAAGGGAATGAAGGCGTCAAGTTGCCGGCATAGTCGAACTCAATCAACATCGCCTTGCCCAGCCCTGTCACCATTGGGCAGGAGGTGTACCCGTTGTAAATCCTAGAGGATGTCTGCCCATTGGCCGCAGCGATCATGTGATCGACCGCCACAGGCACCTGCCACTTCACGCTGGCAGCGGTTTTACCGCGTGGCACACCAGCCACATCCCCCACAGCAAACACGTTGGGGTAGCGCGGACTGCGAAGATTCTCGGGGCTGACCTCAATCCAGCCGTCTGCCGCGTTAGGGCCAGTTTGCCAAGGCAACGGACTGTTACGCACAGCCTGAGGTGCACTCATGGGCGGGATCACGTGAATCATGTCGTAATCAAGCGAAACAGCACCGTTCGGTGTGCGATAAGTGGCGCGTTTGGCATCAGGATCAATGGCTGTTAACACATGGTCGTAGAGCGGTTCGATGTCGCGCTGCTCAAAAAGCGATTTGACTTTGACGTCCACAGGTTGGATCGCAAACAAACCTTTACTATGAGCGGTATAAACGATCTTGCAGTTACCACGAACGCCCGCTCGCCGCGCCAAATCGTCGGTGATAAAGGTCATCTTCAAAGGCGCGCCGGCACATTTCATCTCGGTGGCTGGGCGACCAAACAGCGAAACGCCTCCGGTTTTTAAATAATCACGGATGACTTGATGAGATATCCCCGCCGCTTCTGGACCTGCGTAAATACTCGCGATCCCTTTATTACCGATAAGACGGCGATCCATGCCGTCAATCTTGTCGTAGTCAAGTGACAGACCAGACGTCACAAACAACCAGTCGTATCGGTATTTTTTACCACTCGCATCCGTCACACTATTGCCGTCAGGATCGATTTCAGCGACGTTTTGCTCAACCCAGTTCACGCCGTCTGGAATATACCCACGCGTGCTGTCCACCGTTTGACCAGGCTGCCACCAACCGGCGCCAACCAACGTCCAACCCGGCTGAAAGTAGTGATCACGTCGGGCATCAAAAATGGTGATCTTGGCATTTGGCATCTGCTTGGCCAATCGTGCGGCTACCGAAAGGCCTGCCGCGCCCGCGCCAACAATCACGACATCAGCCCGCGCGTTGGCTACTGCCACCGGCGCGGCTCCAAACCCAACTGCACTCAGGGCAGCGGCACCCATCAAAAATGTTCGTCGATCGATATGTTGTGTCATTTCTGTGTTCCTCCGTTTTATCGGGTTCGCCAAGACCATCCTATGGAATAACTGGCGCCCAGTAAACTTTTTTTGGGCTTACTAAACGATTACACTATGGTTTACCTAAAGATGAATTGATATGGATCAAGCAATGTCTGACCCTTTGCGCCCTAGTCTCACCCTGCCCGCTGGCCGGCAAAAGGTTTTGTTGCACTCTTGTTGCGCCCCCTGCTCAGGTGAGGTCATGGAGGCTATGCTTGCCGCCGGGATTGAATACGATATTTTTTTCTATAACCCCAACATTCATCCCGTAAAGGAATATGAGATTCGCAAACAAGAAAACATCCGCTTTGCCGAAGAACATGGCATTGGGTTTATTGATGCGGACTATGACGTCGACAACTGGTTTGAGCGCATAAAAGGCTTAGAGAACGAGCCCGAGCGGGGCGAGCGTTGCACCAAATGCTTTGACATGCGATTCGAACGAACGGCCTTATACGCGCATGAGCATGGCTATGACACCATCACAAGCTCACTAGGGATCTCACGTTGGAAGGACATGAATCAAATCAATGGATGTGGCGAACGGGCAGCCGCACGTTATGACGATTTGATTTACTGGACGTACAACTGGCGTAAAAACGGTGGCTCGCAGCGCATGATTGAGATCAGCAAGCGCGAGCAGTTTTACCAACAGGAATATTGCGGTTGTGTTTACTCGTTGCGAGACACCAACCGCCACCGTCGTTCACAAGGCCGTGATCGCATCGCCATGGGCGTGAAGTTTTACGGCAAGCCAGACAATAGCTGAGACGGCCGCTCGATATACAGACGGCTTTCCTGCAGATACTGACCAAACTCGTCACTTGCCAAGGTTTTATATTCTTCTACCCTAGATTGACCAATAGGATCACCCGCAATCGCTTGTGTAGATGGATGCGTCATGATTAACGCGCCGTGCTCGCAATGAGAACACCAAAAGCGCAGCATTTCGATATACGGTGGATGAGGACGTGTGAAATCGTAAACACCGGCAAATCCGCGGTTGGTCAGCCATCCATGGCGTTGACTTAGTTTGGCCAATGTCGCCATACCGAGATGCCCAATCACCCATGGCTTTATCCCCCCCGCCCAAGCGTGTTCACCATGCTTAGACATAGAAGCCCGTGTGTCACGTATCCAAAGCGGTTGTTGACCATACCGCTGATCGAGCAATTCAACCAACGTCTCACGGATGATGGGTAGTTGGTGGATGTGCAGGTGTCCATCAACGTAGTCGGGTGCGCGCCCAAACAGCACTTCAAAGCGATCCAATTGCCGTTGTATGCCCTGCCTGACCCAATGTTTATTAAGCAACCTGGCATGCGCGCGGACAATCAGTTGCCCAAGCGGCAATACATCTGCAACGCTTAAGTCACCAATCGCATCGGTAAAGTTCAGATGCAAGCCCACATCAAGTGAAATAGGCGACAACAAACGACCAACATCGGTGAGTTCTGGGCCATCTACCAGCACACTGGTCGCGCTGAGCCTACCTTGATAGCCAAGGTCTACAATGGCGTCGTTAACCGCTTGATCCACCCCATAGTCATCAGCACAGATACCGATACCGGCACCAACACTGGCACTATCAGCGATGTTTGATCTTTGAGTGGCATCAGCAGATAAGCTTTCGTTCATCATCTCTACCAAAAACAGCGACCTGTCCATGAAAAAACTATCGCATCAGTTAAGTTCGTTTGTGCTCGTTGGCGCATCAGCGGCGATGGTGCACTGGCTGGTTGTGGTTCTCTTGGTTTCAGGCGCTGCCTGGGCGCCTTTAACGGCCAATGTCATCGGCTGGCTGGTTGCTTTTGGTGTGTCGTATTCAGGTCATTACCTTTTAACCTTCCGAGCCTTTCAATCTGGCGTTAGGTCGAGTTTACCGAGGTTTTTTTTCCTGTCTGCCATGGGCTTTACGGTCAATGAAGTGTCTTATGCCGTATTGCTGAAGCAAACCAACCTACCCTATGAGTTGTTGCTAGGCATGATCCTCATTGGCGTGGCGGTCTTGACCTTCATTTTTAGTCGGTTTTGGGCCTTCGCCGCTCGCCATTGAACCCTCTTGTTGCTTAATCAAATAAATGGGTCGGGCTTTGACCTCTTCAAATATACGAGCCACGTACTCGCCGACAATGCCCAACGACAGTAAATTAATTCCAGAAAAAAACAGTAAAACCGTCACAATGGTAGGCCAGCCGGCAACCCTATTGTCGTAGAGCAAATAGTCGATCACGATAAAGCTGCCGTACAGAAAGGAGCAAATCGAAACCACAAAACCCACCACACTGACCGCCCGTAGAGGCCAAGTGGTGAAAGACATCAACCCCGCTAGCGCCAAACGCCAAAGTTTCAAGACACTGAAATGACTAGCCCCCGCGTGACGATTTTGTGGCATGTAAGGCAGCGCCTCGGCACGAAAACCCACCCAGGCGTAAAGGCCTTTCATGAAACGATTGCGTTCAGGCAATTTGAGTAGCGCTTGAACAACAGCACGGTCCATTAACCGAAAATCCCCAGCATGGGGAGGCACCTGCACCCCGTTTTCGCTACGTAAAAGCGAGTAGAACAGCTTGGTGCCTAGGCGTTTAATCCAAGGCTCATCTTCGCGACTTTCACGCACCGCATAAACCATATCTACGCCCTGCTCCCAGCGGGCAATCATCTTTGCAATCAGGTCAGGGGGATGCTGCAGGTCGGCATCCATCAATACGACAACATCCCCGAGCGCGGCTTCAATACCAGCCGTTAAAGCCGCTTCTTTACCAAAGTTACGTGACAGCTCTAGATATCGGAACCCGGGCGAGCGACACCAGTGCCGCATAAGCTCAGCAGTGGCGTCACGGCTTCCATCATCAACCACCACCACTTCCCAATCGGCCCCCAAAGCAATCAATTCTCCCTGCAATTGAGGGAGTAAGGCAGCCAGACTGTCGCGCTCGTTGTAGGCAGGCACGACAACAGAAACTCGCGCGTGCTCAGCACGCCGCACGATTAGAGAGTTGCTCTCAGGGGTTGAAACAACTGAATCGTTCATAAAATAAAAATACCGTTAGGAACTCGCCCCGATATTAACTGGTCAGGGCATAGCCACACAAAAAAACAAACCAAACCAAACCAAAACAAAGCGGGTCAGACGAACTCGCCTAACCCGCCGAAATGTGTCATATCGTTAACCGTTACAGCGCTATTGTAATGTGCGCTCAAAAACGAAATGACCATCCTTGTAGTCAACAGGCACCACATCTTTAGGCCCAAACTTACCCTCTAAGATGCGTTTTGAGATTGGGTTCTCAAGTTCCTGCTGGATGGCCCGCTTGAGCGGCCTGGCGCCGAACACGGGATCGAACCCGGCGCGTGCCAACTCCGCCACCGCCGCAGGCGTAATCTCCAAGAGCATTTCTTGCTCTTGTAAACGTTGTGCCAAGCGCTCAATCTGAATCGTGGCAATTTTTTCAATGTGCTGACTTTGCAGCGCATGAAACACCACCACCTCATCAATCCGATTGAGAAACTCTGGTCGGAAGTGCACTTTTAGTTCGTCCCACACCACCTCTTTGATGGCGTCGTAGGCGCTGCCAACCATGCTTTGAATGTGCTGCGAGCCAAGGTTGGAGGTCATCACAATCACCGTATTCCGAAAATCCACGGTTCGCCCCTGACCGTCGGTCAGGCGACCATCGTCCAACACTTGCAACAGGACGTTAAAGACGTCCGGATGGGCCTTCTCGACCTCATCGAGCAAGACCACGCTGTAAGGTTTACGACGAACCGCCTCGGTCAAATAACCGCCCTCCTCGTAACCCACGTAGCCCGGCGGAGCACCGATCAAACGCGCCACTGAGTGCTTTTCCATGAACTCGCTCATGTCAATCCGAATCAGGTGCTCGTCTGAATCAAACAAAAAATCAGCCAAGGCACGGGTTAATTCGGTTTTACCGACGCCGGTTGGGCCCAAAAACAAAAAAGAACCGTAGGGGCGTGCCGGATCAGCCAAGCCAGCGCGTGAACGGCGGATGGCATCGGCTACCAAACTCACTGCTTCGTCTTGCCCAACCACACGCTGGTGTAGGCGCTCTTCCATCTTTAAAAGCTTCTCTCGCTCACCAGTCATCATCTTAGAAACAGGGATACCGGTGGCACGCGCGACCACTTCCGCAATTTCCTCCGCCCCCACTTGGGTTCGCAGTAACTGCGGCGCAGCAGCCTCGCTCTCATCGGCATGGCGCTCGGCAGTGGTCAGCCGTGCCTCAAGGGCTGGCAACTTGCCATACTGCCACTCGGCCAATTTGTCGAACTGCCCTTTTCTTTGCAGATCAGCCATCTCCGCGCGCGCCCGTTCAATTTCTTCTTTGATAGCCTGCGTGCCCTGCACGGCTGCTTTTTCGCTTTTCCAGATCTCTTCAAAGTCGTTGTACTCGCGCTGCAAGTCCTCGAGCTCTTTCTCGAGGTTTTGTAAGCGTCGCTGCGAGGCTTCGTCGGTTTCTTTCTTAACCGCCTCACGTTCAATTTTCAGCTGAATGATGCGCCGATCCAAACGATCCATCACCTCAGGCTTGGAGTCGATTTCCATGCGAATACGAGCCGCCGCTTCATCGATTAAATCAATCGCTTTATCGGGTAAGAATCGATCAGTAATGTATCGATTCGAAAGCTCGGCCGCCGCAACAATGGCTGGATCGGTGATTTCCACCCCGTGATGCACCTCGTACTTTTCTTGCAGTCCCCGCAAAATCGCAATGGTGGACTCCACATCAGGCTCATCCACAATCACCTTCTGAAACCGACGCTCAAGAGCCGCGTCTTTTTCAATATATTTGCGATACTCATCCAAGGTGGTCGCGCCAATACAATGCAACTCCCCCCTCGCCAATGCTGGTTTGAGCATGTTACCTGCGTCCATGGCGCCTTCGGCTTTACCGGCACCGACCATAGTGTGCAATTCATCAATAAAAACGATGCTGCTGCCGTCGTCCTGGGATAGCTCTTTAAGCACGGCCTTTAGCCGCTCTTCAAATTCACCACGAAACTTCGCCCCCGCAAGCAGACTCGCCAAATCCAAAGACAACACTTTTTTGCCACGCAAGGTCTCAGGCACTTCGTCATTGACAATACGCTGAGCCAGTCCTTCAACAATGGCGGTTTTACCCACACCCGGTTCACCAATCAGCACCGGGTTGTTTTTGGTGCGGCGTTGCAGAATCTGGATCGAACGGCGGATTTCATCATCGCGACCAATCACAGGATCAAGTCTGCCCTCGCGAGCAAGCTCAGTGAGATCGGTGGTGTATTTGGACAACGCTTCGCGCTTACTTTCACCCTCCTGGTCCGTCACTGTGCTGCCGCCTCTGACCGCATCAATGGCCGCCTCTAGAGGCTTGCGTTGCACGCCCGCATCGGCCAAAGCTCGTCCTGCCGGCCCCTTATCATCGACCAAAGAGAGTAAAAACAGCTCGGTGGGGATAAAAGCGTCACCGCGCTTGCCCGCTTCTTTGTCGGTGCGTGTCAACACAGCTTGCAACTCGCGGCTGATCTGTAAATTGCCATCACCGCCTTGCACCTGCGGCAGTCCGCTAATAGCCGACTCGAGCGCTGGGGTCAGTCGATTAATGGCTGCGCCGGCGCGCGCCAAAAGACTACCCACCCCGCTATCGGGATCGGCGAGCATGGCTGATAAGACGTGCACGGGTTCAATATATGGATTGTCGTTTCGAGCCGCCAGACTCTGGGCGTCAGCTAAGGCTTGCTGAAACTTGGTGGTTAGTTTGTCAAATCGCATGATTCAATTTCCTTGATAAGGGCTTGATCAGCTGTCACTACGATCGACGCCCGTTCGCTTGATTTCTACGTCTTTAGTTTGCACTTCTTACGTCTTTAGTTTGCACTTCATTTGTCATTTATATAAGGATGTTTACGGATTTTTCAATCAAGTATCGTCTTTTGTGCCTGATTTCATGACTCCGTCAGATAAAACCAAAGCCTTTCCATCGATTTGGTGACAGCCAGCTGGCTTGTTTCCTGCTTTACTATCAGCCCATGGATCGATTCTCACAGCTTGAAGCGTTTGTTGCGGCGGCCACGCTAGGCAGTTTTTCTGCTGCTGCGCGCGCAGAAGGCGTGACTCCTGCCCTGATCGGACGTCGTTTAGATGCGCTCGAAGCCCGCTTGGGGGTGCGTTTGTTTGTGCGCAGTACCCGGCGTCTGTCACTCACGACTGAAGGTCACGCGCTGCTTGAAGAGGTACCAGCCATCTTGGAAGGACTGCGTGACACCGAGGCACGCATCAGCCAAGGCGGCGCCAAACCAGTCGGTTTGCTACGGGTTAGCGCACCAGCGGGGTTTGGCCGACGCCACGTGGCGCCATTGCTACCGGCATTACAAGCCCAACACCCAGGACTCGAAATCTCGCTCAACTTGAGCGACGATGTCGTTGACTTGGCCAGCGAACGCTACGACTGTGTGATCCGTATTGGTGAACTCAACGACTCGAACCTGGTTGGGGTTCGCCTAGCAGAAAACCAACGGGTGGTGGTTGGCTCACCCGCCTATTTTGATCGACACGGTGTGCCTCAGCACCCCAGCGAGCTTTTGCGCCACCATTGCTTATCACTTTCCGCCAAAAGCGGCCAAGCCAAAGGATGGCTATTTCGGATTGATGGGCAAACCATGACGCAAAGGGCCAACGGTCCTCTCGTTTGCAGTGACGGTAGCGTTTTGCATCAGTGGTGTTTGGATGGTCACGGACTGGCTTGGCGCTCACTCTGGGAGGTCAGTGACGACATCAAACAGGGCCGATTAGTGACCGTCCTGGACGGTTTTCAAGCCCCGGTCAACGGTATCTTCGCGCTGATGCCCAATCGGCGTTTAACGCCTATTCGGGTACGTGTGTTTGTGGAATGGTTAAAAAGTTGGTACCAAACCAACGGTTTTTTTGGTTAATATTTACATTGATTTAGCATGATTTAGAACCAACTTCGCGTAAGTAACTGAGCCGTAGTAAGCTTAAGCGTTTGTCACAGATTCAAACGACTCATTCCATGACTCACGCCGCTCGTTATCTTTTGCTTTGTACCGACTTTCTTTATGACGATTACGTTGTCAAGACCATTCCTTCTTTTTCACGTGTCAACCTAAAATGACCACCCCACAAAAACGGATCCCGGTAACCATCGAATCCGCCCATTGCTCCACTTGCATGATGGGTAGCGTCTGCCTGCCAGCAGGTATGCCTACCCACGAAGTCGAACAACTCGATAAGCTCGTGCAAGAGCGCGTTCGCCTGCATAAGGGTCAGTTGCTCTACCAGGAGGGTGATGAACTAGATGCGCTGTATGGTTTGCGGTTAGGTTCAATAAAAACCCAACTCGAACAAGCCACGGGGCAAGTTCAGGTGACTGGCTTTTTCTTACCGGGTGAGGTCGTCGGCCTAGATGGTATGCCGGAGGGCCGACACGGCTCTAACGCGGTCGCCATGGAAGATTCTGAGGTGTGTGTGGTGAGATTGAGCAACATCGACGAAATCGGTCGTTATGTGCCTTCGTTACAACAACAAGTCAGACGCATCATGAGCAAAGAGATTGGGCGCTCTCACCAGGTTCTGCTCGCCTTGGGGTCGATGCGTTCAGAGGCCAGGCTAGCCGCATTTTTATTGAACCTTTCAGAAAGACTTGCCGCACTCGGTTACTCATCAACGGACTTCATCATGCGCATGAGCCGTGAAGAAATAGGCAGCTACCTTGGGTTAACCCTCGAAACGGTCAGCCGCCTATTTTCAAGATTTGCACGCGAAGGCCTGATTCGTGTCAGTCAACGCGAGGTTCAGATTCTGGACATAGGAGCCCTGAAAGAGCTCACTTGTCAGACAGCCTGAAACAGGTCCTTGCGTACAAAATCCAACAGATAGTTGTCATCCAACGCCGCACGCCCTAGTCTCGCGGACCAGTACTTGGCGCCGCCACCGGCGCGATTCCACTCATATAGACGACGGGTGTAAATCTGCAGATCATATTCGTGGGTTACACCAATGGCTCCGTGAACGGCATGAGCCACGTTGGCGATTCGCACGGCAGCCGAGCTGGCTTGAGACTTAGCCAACGCAGCGGCATTGGCCAAAGGCAGCCAAGCGTGATCGCTTGCCGACTGACAACCCAATTGAGTGGCCATGCGGATGCCATAAACGCGCTCGGCCATCTCAGTCACTTGCTGCTGCACCGCCTGCAGTCGGCCAATCGGTTTGCCAAATTGCACACGATCATTGGCATAACCTAATGTCATTTCCAACACCCGATCACTGACCCCAGCCATCAAAACAGCTAGACCAAGTGCCAAACCATGTGCAACAGCCTCTCGTGGCAATGTACCAACCACCGATTCCGTCACCACGGCACCATGCCAGGTCAGGTGAGCATCAAAGCTACCCTGTCCACCCACCGCCTCTTGTTCGGCCTGAGCAACTGGCAGCAGATAAGCCGTGTCATGGTCTTGCAAGAGCACATGACTGGCTAGCAAAGCGCCTTGCACCAGTCTAGCGGTGAGCACGCCATCAGCGCTGTGGCTGACCGAGCCTGCCAAGGCGATAGGACCTTCGGGGGTCTCGTGTTCACAGTGAGCCAAGCACGCGCGGGCAAACATGGTCTGCGCAATTGGATAGGGCACAGCATGACGACCTGCAGCGAACAAGACTCCCCAGGCGTCTTGCCAACCCAGACCTGCGCCACCGGCTGATTCACCCACCAAAATATCCAGGAACCCAGACGATTCAATGGCACTCCAGATCGCCATGTGATCCTCGTGCTTCTCAATCTGTCGAATGTGGTTCGGCGAGCAAGTCTCACCCAACAGTCGATCGAACGTATCTAATAACTCCATTTGCATCACGCTTACCTCAACGCCAAACCGCGGGCAATAATCCCACGCAATATTTCCCGGGTACCACCCCTAAGCGAAAACGTCACACCCATCTGTTCCAGATAGGCCAACGCCCTGAGCAATTCACCTGATACGGGGAATTCAGGTCTAGCACCCAACCAATCGGAGATGCAACGAACCAGACGTTGCTCAAAGTCAGTGCCATAGTCCTTGACCACTGATGCCTCGACGGCAGGGCTATGACCATCCACCAATCGCTGAGTAACAGCCAAAGACATGCCTCTTAAAGCACTCATTTCGCCCAACAAGTCACCAAGTAGCGACAACGTTTCCTCATCATCGATACCCGCAGCGCGAACCTCCACCACCCAAGCGTTTAGTAACGCCATGCTTGAGTAAATGCGCTCAGGACCACTACGCTCAAAGGCTAGCTCAGCGGTGCACTGCTCCCAGCCCTGACCCTCTTGCCCAATCAAGGCATCGGGTGCCAATTGAACATCCTCAAAAAACACTTCATTAAAGTGCGCATCGCCCGACATATCAACGATCGGTCGAATCGTGACACCTGGTAGCGACAGGTCAATGATCAGCTGCGACAAACCCTTGTGACGATCCGCTGACTCACCGCTGGTTCGCACCAAAGCGATCATGTAATGGCAATGGTGCGCATTGGTGGTCCAAATCTTGCTGCCATTTAACAGCCAACCTTGATCGTTGGGTTGGGCGCGTGTACGAATACTGACTAAGTCAGAACCACTATTAGGTTCGCTCATACCAATGCAAAAGAACGCATCGGCCTGGCAAATACGAGGCACATAAAAATCCTGCTGCTCAGGGGTGCCATAACGCATGATCAATGGTGCGCTTTGTCGATCGGCGATCCAATGTGCGGCCACGGGCGCGCCTGAAGCCAGTAACTCTTCAGACAGGACAAATCGGGCAAAGTAGTCTTTACCGGCGCCACCGTGTGACTCTGGAATGGTTAATCCCAACCATCCCTTCTTGGCAAGCTTTTGACTAAAGCCTATATCAGACCCCATCCAAGAACGTGCCCTCTGTTCAGTCGGCATGTCGGCGAGCTCAGCGTCGAGAAACTGGCGGACATCTTGGCGAAACTCATCTAAACCTGATGGCTCAGCAACATAATCAAGGGGATACAACATGACGCGAATTACCTCCTAGTCTGCACTCGGGTATCATTATTCGATTAAACACGCGGGGCCCTGCCGTCAGCTTTCGTTTTGTTGAACCAGCACTTAATGGCTGATTGATAAAGCGAGAGAACAAGTTGCTGATCGGTTGGCTGATATCTCGCCCTACTTGAGCTTTGTTGCAAATGAATAACCCATCCGATACCCACGCCACTGATGTAAACCCCAACACAAACAAACCGGCGTTAGACGGCATCCGTGTGCTTGACCTGACTGCCATTGTATTTGGTCCCTACGCTAGCCAAACGCTAGCAGATTACGGGGCGCAAATCATCAAAATCGAGCCGCCCAATGGTGAGTCCACCCGCTTTACCGGCCCTTCCTACGAAAAAGGGCTATCCGCTATTTTTCTGGGCGTTAACCGCAACAAACAAAGCCTTTGTCTGGACCTTAAACAGCCCGCCGCGATTGAAGCCTTACTTAAACTGGTCGACCAAGCCGATGTGATCATGCACAGCATGCGTCCTCAAAAGATGGCTGCGTTAGGCCTTGATGCCGAGACGCTGCTGGCGCGTAATCCGCGACTGATCTATGCCGGACTCTACGGCTTCGGTGAAGGCGGGGCCTATGAAGGCAAACCCGCTTACGACGATCTGATTCAAGGCATGAGTGGGGTGGTCGATTTGATGCAACGGCAAGCCGATCAGGCGCGTTATCTGCCAACGATTGCCGCCGACAAAACTTGCGCGCTGGTTGCCGTGCAAGCCATCCTCGCCGCATTGTTTCAGCGCGAAAGAACAGGCAAAGGCCAATTCATCGAAATCCCGATGTTTGAAACCATGACCTCTTATTTATTGGTCGAGCACTTTTACGGCATGCATTTGGCTGATCGAGAGGAGCCCGCCGGTTATCCACGTGCCCTGACCAAATGGCGTCAGCCGTATCGAAGCGCTGACGGCTTAATCAGTGTGATGCCTTACACCGACCGTCACTGGCAGCTGTTCTTCTCTGCGGCTGGGTTTGAGCAACACGCCCAAGACCCTAGGTTTGCGACGATCCAAGCCCGCACCGAACACATCGCGTATGTATACGAAACGCTAGGCAACATCATCTCAACCGAAACCTCTGCCTACTGGCTGGCGTTGTGTGAGAAAGCCCAAATCCCTGCAGCGGCCGTCAATCGCTTAGAAGACCTACAAAACGACCCGCACCTTAAAAGTGTCGGGATGTTTCAAGATGTGAAGGATGAGCACGGCAACACTTACCGTTTTGTTCGCAATCCGGTGACCATGCAGGCCTCAAAAGTCCATCCAGCTCTAGCACCACGACTCGGACAACACACAGAAGAATTGTTGCGCGCGGCAGGCGTCACAGAGGACACCATTGCAGACATGCTGAACACGGGCGCAGCCAAACAAAGTCCGAGCTCAACGAATTAAGACGCGGCAGGCTCAGGACTAAGTCTCATCAAGCAAATCGCTTTCGCTGTCCTTTGGCGGCCAAATAAAAAGCGTCAGGAAGCTAGAGGCAGCGGCTATAAACCAAAACAAGAAAAAGCCGGCTGCGTATAGCCATTCCCGCTCGAGCTGGATATAGCCAAAAATCGCAACATCAAGCGGATCAATAAACGCGAACACGATGGCGCTACCCAAACCCGCCATCAGGAATGAAGGCCACAGCACGCAGAGGACTGAGCGACTTTTCATGGTCGATCCTACTGGCTCTCGTTAGACGAGCTGGTTGTTGTGCCGGTTCTCTCAACCACTAGACCTCGCTTGACCCCGCCATCATAGATGGCCTGATCAGAAAAGTTTTGAAACGCCAGAACGATTGTGATGACACAACCCACAAAGGCCACCGCTGGCCCCAACATCAACAACCAAGGCCAACGATGCCGCCACCAAGGTGCATTTCGTTCATCCCTTGCGGTTAATACATCCTCTTTACTCATCGTTTCTCCTCTTACCTCGGAAAGATAAAGCTAGAAGCCTCACGCACTTCCGTTTCTGTCGTCCCATCCGGGCCTTTTGATTCCGTCACAAACGTGATTGGGTGTGACCCGGGCTCGGCGGCGTCATAAGGCACTTGCACGACCACTGGCAACATGCGATTACTGGCAGCCGGTATCTCAATGTCATTGGCTTCCTGACGACCACCGCCGCCGGTGGCTACCGTCATATCGGCAAAGCCTTCAGCATTGATATCCAACACAAGGGGCGATTCAGACGCGTTAATGATCTGCAAGCGATAAACGTTTTCTATCAAGCCGCCCGGCACCTCACGACCAAGGGAGCCACGATCACGAATCACATCAACCCGTAGTGTCGTACGCGCAAATAAAGAGCCAATGAAAACCGCAATAATGAGCGCCATCAGGGTGGTGTAGATCAACACCCGCGGCCGCAACAAACGCTGACGCACCTGTTGTGCATTCAAACCCTCTAGAATGCCCCGTTCTGAGGTATAGCGAATCAAGCCTTTGGGGTAATCAAGCTTATCCATCACTTGGTTGCAGGCATCAATACAAGCCCCGCAGCCTATGCACATGTATTGAAGACCTTTACAAATATCGATGCCTGTGGGACAGACTTGTACGCAAATACTGCAATCAAC
>JAWOGG010000106.1:0-4690 GCA_046497085.1 Orrella sp. | reverse complement strand
TTTCGGGCGACAGTCCGTAGTCGATTAAACTTGCTGCGACTCTTCCTCCCTGAAAGGCATCTTCACCAATGAATGAAATACAATTGGTATTTTCCAGAAATGTGTCTATGAAAACATATGGAATCTTAAAATCGTCAAGCTGATTACAGAAATGAAGCGCTTCTTTTTTCAGAATTGGAGCAATGATTACGCCATCAGGCTTTTTCTTGAGTACCTCACGGGTTTTTTCGATGAAATCATTTTCATTGTGCAAATCGAATAAGAAGTAATTAATGTCAATCTGGAAGGGGTGGAGCTCTTCTACAGCTTTTTCAATCCCCTTGGGATGGGCTATCCAGTAAGTATTGTCATTACTTCCGGCGGGCATAAGCACATCCAGTTTATATATTTTTCTGGTTGTCAGGGCCTGTGCAAGAATATTAGGTTGATAATTAAGGCTTTTGGCTATGGCCAGTATTTTTTCACGGGTTTTAGGGGCTACTTCACCACGGTTGTGAAGGACTCTGTCTACCGTCCCAATTGATATGAACTGAAAAGCGACGCATGCGTCGCATAACGTCATCAACATCCGAACTTGATCGGGTAAGTGCGCTGCGCAGCAGAAAGTACAACTCACGCAACTTGTCGCTGATTGAGTGCTCCTTAGACTCGAGGAGGTCCTCCTTGTAGCGGTTGATGGCTTTGATGATACAGAAGACAATTTTGCCGACCGTGCTTTTGCCGTTGTCGTTCTCACCGGCAATGACACACAAAGGGTGCAAGGTTACTTCCGCATGTTCAAGCATGCCGATGTTCTTCAGAATGAGCTTCATGGTTTTACTTTAGCCTCGCAGTATCGGCATTCAGAGGGTTGATTATAGAAGGTAGCTTTACCCAATCAACGACCGGGATCAGTTACCGCAACGCGATCATGTTGGACTCTAGGTCTGGTTACAAACAGCACTGACACCAAAATGAGCTATGGTCTTAGTATTGTGACTTCGCTCGTGCATAACCGACAATCAGGTTAGTAGCAAAGCGTATTTTTTGCCCGAGCCTGAGCACTTCATGCGCCAACAGTGGAGCCATCCATCCGGCCTTTCTCTACCTCGTAAGTTAGCTCATGCTCGACAATATCTGAAACTGTAGATTTGTCTGACCTCCAAGAGCCCTACAGGACAAGTTCGCCCCCTCACCACCGGGATGACTGTCAGCTCATAACGGATGGCTCCACTTTCACAGATGTCAGGAATAAAGGGATAAAAATACAGTCGTCCAGGCCTTGCTGCTTGCCCACAGCAGCTCAAATCGGACTCCAAAATTGCAGAAGCCACCCGAGGGTGGCTTCGCGCCCAACCACCGAAGCGACTGGGGAGATCTAAAGTCGAGTACGTCTCAGCTATGAACACATAAAACTCTCTCTTCAGCCAGACTCAAGCTGGTTCTCTTTAGGGCTTGGATGGATTAGTCGGCCGGGCCCAATGACCCATGTCACTGAGGCTATCGATGACGCGGGTACTCGAACCCCTCGCGATCCCATGGCCAAATGTCTTCGTCCCAGGGATTTTTTACCTTCACCACCATTTTCTTGGATAGTGTGTTGGTGATTCGGTTTTCTAGCGCTGCCAACCGTCTGCCAATCGAGGCGCGCTTTTCAGGGTCTCGCTCGTAAGTGATTTCTTCACGCAACGCCATGATCTGAGCGCGTTCTTTCAACACGGGCGATGCATTAAACACCCAGTCAACGAAGTCGATTTCCTCAAGCGTCCAGTCAGAAGCAGCGGATTCCAGATAGTCAATCGCCCAATCGGGTTCATACACGTTGCTGCCATGCCAGTACAGGTGCCCTGCTAGCAGCGTGCGTCCGGTCAACCCCTCGGCAATGTATGGGTTAGCAGCAATACCACGTCGCACATAGGTGCAGGCCGAGACATAGTCCTCTTGCCGAAACGAAATAAGCGCGGCCTGGTACCAGTTTTCAGGTGAATTCGGTGCTTCTTTCAGATATTCTTTCATCGCGACTTTCAGATCGCCCTGAAGCAGCGCAATATCCCCCAGCAAATAACGCACACCAAGGTTGTCTGTCGGACACCAGGCGAGCAGTTGGTAGGCTAGTGCCTCGGCGGCTTGCCCTGCTTTAACTCGATCCACTTGAACTCGTTTCGCTTTAGTCTGGCCCCGTTTACGCATCAAGCTCAGCAACGTGCCGTGAGCTAGCCGCAGGAAAGGACGGTTCTCTATCTCACCCCAAAGGATTTGACCTTCGAAGCCTTTGGGGATGTGAGCCACTGCCCGCTGGTAAGCCCTTTCATACACCTCGCTGGCCTCTTCATCCATGCCCAACGCAGAGAGCCGATTGCCAATGAAGTTCTGGATCTCTAGGTTGTAAGGTGTTGTGGCTTCCAGCTTGAGCGCTTGCGTTAGTGCCTGCTTGTCACTCAAGTAACCGGCTTGTAACTTTTCGAGCAGCACATCCAAAGCCTCTTCGTCTTCCCAATTGCGGCTAAACCGACCGTACTCGGTGGGTTTGTCGATTTCAGGGTCATCGAAGGTTTCAATGGTGAAACTCAGGGTGTCGGGTTGCACAACGTGTAATTTGTTGAGTTCAGGTATTTTTGTTGTGGGTGCCTTTGTTGCTGGTGCCTTTGTTGTCTTTTTAGGCATGAGAATACTCGTCGGTTTCAGTGGTGGTGTCAGGAGTAGCTTCAAAGTAGGTGTCAGCGGCCTCATCAGCCACGCCAACAGTATCAGTGTTGGCTAATGTAGCTGAATTGGTATAGACGCGGCCATTGTTGGCTATATAGCGACGCAAGTCCGGTGCCATGGACTGCGGCACAATCAGCACGTTCATACCCAAGGCGTCGGCCATGCGTTCAATCGAAGACAGTATCTCGAGTGTGAGCCGACGCTGATTGCGCTGGCAGCGAATAAACCGGCCATAAAGATGCTTGATCGCAGGCCAAACCATTGGGATGGTCTACTTATGGCGACTAAACGTCACCTCAGACCAGCTGCACGATTTGATTCAACACTGCACGCACTTCATTAAAGTAACCGTCTGGGAGCTGACCCAAAGGGTGCGGTCGAGCCAGACTCTGACGCCAGTCAAAGGACTTCGGTTGATGGCATAGAACATAACTCAATTTGTCGGCTTTCTTACCTGTCGCATTTCCGGCTGGCACAGCAAAGGGATTATCCTGGTTGTACTGAGCTGTCGTCATTGGCAGGCCGATGACTAACGATGTTTTTGAGTTGAATTTGCTAGCAGATAGCACTAGAAATGGTGGGCATCACTCATTTCTTGCCCTCGCTACGGATTGCGGTCAATCCAGATCACGTCTTTTCTATCGGGAACCCAATTTTTAGTGGCTTTCACCATTTCTCAGCGCCTAGCTGATCATCGATAATCATCACTTCGCCGCCGTGCCTGGCGGGATCGAACTGAGCCAATCGATCCTCCAAGCTGAGTGGTTTTGATTCACAAGGCGTGATGATAATCGCATGCCCCTTGGTGGCTATCCTAACGCACTGGTTGTCGTGCAATCCAACTGCCTTTGAGATCGTCGCTGGTAGCCGTAAACCGAGACTGTTGCCCCACTGCTTGATGTTTTGCTTGACCGTGGTCACTGTCATTCCTAAATTTGCTTATACATCAGTGTAAACATTTAGGGATCACGAACACTAGTGGTGGTTTGCGAGACGAGTAGTGCAGGGGAGTGCGGGGGGAGCGACAATTTTCTAGTCAATAATCCTGCATTCAACCTGCATTCTTATCAAAATCTCCATAAATCATCCGACAATCTTATCAGACGATAAGAATAAGGCACTTTCTTATCATTTATTGATAAAATAGTGATAAGATTAAAGTTCTCGCATGTACTTAAGCAAAAGGTGTTTAAACAAAAGTCTGCGAGACAGATAAGGATCAAGTTTCCATGACCACAGCATCTTTGTCGCCTCGCCTTTTTTCTCCTCGCCCTTTGTCACAACGTCATGAGGCCGTGCTTGCCTTCGTTCTTGCTGCAAGCTCATCCGTGCAGCCAGGCACCATCGGACAAAGCTTGCAGATTCCCCGGCCATCCCTTAACCGGATCTTGCGAGACCTTCTCACCGCTGGATTGATTACGAAGCAAGGCGCGGGCCGAGCCACCCGGTACACTGGCGTAAACCCCGCCAAGGCTGCAAGCCAAACCCTACCTCACGGACTAGCCCCTCCAGCCGAGCCTGGTCTGATGTCGTGGTCAGCCACTTCCCGATCCCTAATCGAATCCCTGCAAATGCCGCTCGCGGCTCGAAAGCCCGTCGGATATGAGAGTCGTTTTGTGGGGGACTACGTACCGAACGAGTCAAGCCTGCTGCCACCTCAGTTGGCGGTGGACTTATTTAATGCCGGTCGCAGCAAAGACCAACATCCCGCAGGAACCTATGCCCGTGAAGTTTTGCAGCAACTGCTCATCGACTTGTCGTGGTCATCATCGCGTCTAGAAGGTAATCGCAAAAGCTTAATCGACACCAAGGCGTTGTTTGATTTAGCTGAGCATGCAGACCCTATCGATGAAGACACGGTCATGCTACTTAACCACAAGAACGCGATCGAATTCATGGTGGACGCCGTACCAACCGACGGCATCACGGTCCCTGTCGTCATCGACGTTCAGGCTCTACTGATGCGAGACCTTCTAAGGGACTCCAGAGATATTGGGAGCATCCG
>JAWOGG010000184.1:0-3114 GCA_046497085.1 Orrella sp. | reverse complement strand
CCCGCACATTCCCATCGTGATGCACCAGGATCATGGACAATCGCCAGCGGTTTGCCAAGGGGCTATCGACTTGGGCTTTTCAAGCGTCATGATGGATGGCTCTTTAAAAGAAGATGGCAAAACCATTGCTGAGTACGAATATAACGTGGAGGTTACCCGCAGGGTCGTCGAAACAGCCCATAAGCTTGGTGTCACAGTCGAAGGTGAGCTTGGTTGTTTGGGATCGCTAGAAACCATGATGGGTGACAAAGAAGACGGTCACGGCGCAGACGGCACATTGACCATGGATCAATTGCTGACCGATCCCGAGCAAGCCGCTGACTTTGTGCGTCAAACACAACTCGATGCCTTGGCGATTGCTATTGGAACGAGCCACGGCGCCTACAAATTTACGCGTAAACCAACCGGCGATATTTTATCGATTGGACGTATCAAAGAGATCAACGCCCGCTTGCCCAACACGCACCTAGTGATGCACGGCAGCTCAAGCGTGCCGCAAGAGCTCTTGGCAGAAATCCGCAGCTTTGGTGGCGACATGAAAGAAACGTACGGTGTGCCAGTAGAAGAAATTCAAGAGGCCATTAAATTTGGCGTGAGAAAAATCAACATTGACACAGACATTCGTCTGGCCATGACCGGCGCAATCCGTCGTTTCCTAGCGGAAAACCCCAGCAAATTTGATCCACGTGATTACCTGAAACCAGCCCGCGCAGCCGCAAAAGCCATCTGTGTGGCCCGTTACCAGCAGTTTGGTACGGCCGGTCACGCTAGCCAAATCAAGGCCCGTGCCTTGTCCGACATCGCAGCCGATTACGCAGCTGGCAAGCTGTCACAAGTCGTCAACTAAGCCTAGACGAGATATCACGTGACATTGCTGCACCAATCAAGCTTGACCTCTTTGCCATTGGTCGCCAGAGGAAAAGTAAGGGACATGTACGCGGTTGGCGACGACAAATTATTGATTGTCGCCTCTGATCGCTTATCAGCCTTTGATGTCATCCTTGACGATCCCATCCCTGGCAAAGGCGAAGTGTTAACGCGCTTGACGGCGTTCTGGTTAGAACGTCTAAAGCACATCATTCCCAATCACAGCACAGACATTGACCCGGAGTCGGTGGTGACGCCAGCTGAGCGCGCGCAGGTCAAAGGCCGCTCAATGGTCGTAAAACGACTAAACCCGATCATGGTGGAAGCTGTGGCGCGCGGTTACATCATCGGCTCGGGTTGGAAAGACTACCAAGCCAGTGGAGCGATTTGCGGTATCCGCTTGCCGGCAGGTCTTAAGCAAGCCAGTCGCTTGGCTCAGCCTATTTTTACCCCTGCAGCCAAAGCCGAAGTTGGCGAGCATGATGAAAACGTCGACTTCGCTTACGTTGTGAATGCGGTGGGCGAGTCGTTGGCACAAACACTACGTGATGTCACGCTAAGCCTCTACGATGAAGCATCTTCTTATGCCGCAAGCCGTGGCATTCTGATTGCTGACACCAAATTTGAGTTTGGCTTGGATGATCAGGGTGCTTTGCATCTGATGGACGAGGTTCTAACGCCTGACTCATCGCGGTTTTGGCCGGCTGATCAGTGGCAAGAGGGCATTAGTCCACCGTCGTATGACAAGCAGTTCGTGCGCGATTGGTTGGAAACCCAACCATGGGACAAGACAGCACCTGCTCCGCGACTGCCAGCAGAGGTTATCGAGCGTACTGCCGCCATTTATCGTGAGGCTTTGCAACGTCTTGAGCAACCCCCGAGCGCAATCCCCCTCCCTCAGGGCGGGGTCTAGCGAATGTCAATGGACGGCCAACTCAAAGGAGGCTAAAACATGCAATTAACGTACAAGTTTCGCCTTCGCGACACGGCCACGTCAGAATTAAATCGTCAGGCTCGTGCCGTAAATATGGTTTTTAACTATTGCAACGAGCGTCAAAAAGAAGCCGTCAATAAAGGTCGTAAATGGTTGTCAAAGTATGATTTGCAAAAATTGACTGCCGGATCATCTAAAGAATTAGACATTCACGCCCACACAATCCAAGGCGTTTGTCACCAGTACGAGCGCAGCCGTACGCAACACAAAAAAGCGTGGCTTAAATGGCGCAGTAATAAGAAGTCACTTGGGTGGGTTCCATTCAATCAGGGACACGTCACTTACAAAAACGGCGCATTCTATTTCCGTGGTCGTGAGTACAAGGCTTGGGTCACGCGAGATTTAAAAGACGGTCAGAGGTTTGCAGCCGGTTCATTCAATCAGGATTCGCAAGGTCGCTGGTATATCAACCTACCCGTTGATGTTGAGCAAGTGCAAACAACAGCAACCGACTCAATTGGCATCGACTTGGGTCTTAAAGATTTAGCAACACTGAGTAACGGTCGCAAGATTGAGCGTCAGTCTTGGTATCGTCGCATGGAGCAACGTATTGCCACAGCGCAACGTGCTCGTCACAAGAAGCAAATCAAGAAGTTGCACGCAAAGGTTAAGAGTCAGCGTAGTGATTTTTTGCATAAAGAATCAAGCCGACTCGTCAAGGAGCACGGTGCGATATTCGTCGGCAACGTAAAGCCGTCTGCCATTGCTAAGACCAACATGAGCAAATCATCGCTCGATGCTGGCTGGGCAATGTTTAAGCAGCAACTTCAGTACAAAGCCATTAGGCATGGCGTGTTGTTCGCAGAGGTTAACGAAGCCCATACAACCCAGACCTGCTCAGAATGCGGAGAAATACCGCAGGAAGCCCCGAAAGGGATAACAGGTCTTGGAATAAGGCACTGGACTTGCCTGTGTGGTGCGTCTCACGATCGAGACGTTAACGCCGCCAAGAACATTGCCGCTCGCGGACAAGCGAGTCTCGCAGGAGGAGCCCAGCATGGATAACGGAGATATCAAGAATCCCCGTGCTTCAGCGCAGGGAGTTGTCAAGGATGACCCTGTCATTGAACACTCGGCCGGCGTGGTGCTGATACGTAATCAAAACACCACCATCGGTTATTGTCGATACTATGACGATGGGGATGTCGAATACATCTTCGTCAATCCTCTGTATCGTCGCCAAGGCCACGGTAGTTCGCTTTTACGCGAAGTCATTAAAATGACCGGAAAAATCGGTCAGGCTCATCAGCCCG
>JAWOGG010000096.1:0-4236 GCA_046497085.1 Orrella sp. | reverse complement strand
CAACATAACGATAAGCAACGTTAAATGTCACGCCGGTAGCGGTAACAACGCCGTTTACTGCTGTGTAGGCTTCGCCCCAGCTGTTAAAGATACGCAAATAGTGGTAACCGGCAATGAACGTCACCAAACCGGTGATGACCAAGGCGGTCTTGTACTTCTGTGATACTTGGGTCAGACCCAACCAGAAAAAGATGGTGGCTGCGAAAAAGGTCGCCGTACCAAACGAGAAAGCGTTGTATATCAGTTCGTATTGCCCAAAAGTCAAATCCATTTGAACGATCTCCGAAAGTTTAGAGTGGTGAACCTGATTCAATGATGCGAGTCTCAACGAAGCACGCCGGGGCATTGAACGGCAGGTTGAGGTGTAACGTTTTGTAATCCTGCCAAAACACTTGCGACCTTACCCCCTTAGGCTAGGTCTAGCAAGGGTTAATTAGGCTTGTAGCAAAATCGCTGTTGAACGCTGAATGACGCATTTATTACGCGTTTTGTGACAATACGAAGAAATACGCACAAAATGGCATCATTTCGATGGAAAATACGCTCTTTAAACCGACGAGCAAAAATATGATGCCTTTTTTTAGTGCGTAATTACAACAGATTAGTAGATACCCTAGTAGCCTTAATATCTTGTTTTTTCGCTGCGTTGCACTTAGGACACAACCGCGGGTCTTTGTTTGGCACCAAGTTAACGCTAATTTTGCACAAAAATAGATCACCGCTTTAAACAGAAGCCATGGCATAGCAATCAGCAAAGACCGATTTAGGGGGAGTACCATGAATTGTTGGCTCAACACTGAGCCACCACTCATGGAGTGAAATATGACAACTCGTCTAGCACCCTCCTTTCTTTTTGCGTTCGCAATGGCTCTTGTATCAACACCTAGCTTGTCAGATCCGCCGCCAGGCAAGGGGCCTTCGGGTATTAACCATTCGTCCGAGGCATCAAATGGATCAAATGGTTCTAATGGATCAAAAGGGTCTACTGCCTACAAAAACTCTTCGAATAAACAAGGCTCCACACCAACTGGCTTTTCAAGCGGCGAACTCATCACCGCTGGCATCACACTTGTCGCCGCTCGAGAATTGGCCTTTGAATCAGGGGCCACTGGATATAAGCCGCTACCTCCCGGTATCGCCAAAAATTTAGCGCGCGGCAAACCGTTGCCACCCGGAATCGCCAAACGCAACATCCCTAACTCTTTGTTAAGCGGGTTGCCGCGTTACGACGGCTACGAGTGGTTATCTGCAGGCAGTGATCTTTTGCTGATCAATACAGCATCACGAGTGATTGCGGATGTTTTGACCAACGCTTTGCGATAGTTAACAACCTGAGCATTCAAGCCGTCGCAACCAAACCCTAGCCCTACAGTTGTTCAAGGGCTAAAAAGGCAGTCATCGCCTGTGAGCTATCTCGCAGCATGACAGGGAGTCTTTAACCATGACCGTTTCACCCACCGAGAACGCAAATCAAAACGGAGGGCCTTGGCTCGAGCAAACCGCAGCTGGCCCCTTAGCCGGCGTGCGTGTTTTAGACATGACTGCCGTGGGCATGGGCCCTTATTGCACGCAGACCCTTGGCGACTACGGCTGTGACGTCATAAAAGTAGAGCCGCCAGCCGGCGATGTGTTTCGGCATGCCACACCAAGTAAACACGCTGGCATGGGCGCACCCTTTATGCAGCTCAACCGAAACAAACGCAGCTTGGTGCTCGACTTAAAATCGCCTGAGGGGCTTCAAGCACTGAAGCGCTTGGCACAGTCCGCAGATGTCTTGGTCTACAACGTGCGCCCGCAAGCGATGCGTAAACTTGGATTAGGCTATGAGGACCTCGCAACCAGTAACCCACGCCTGATTTATTGTGGTGTTTACGGGTTTTCTGAAGCAGGACCCTACGCAGGACGCCCGGCTTTTGATGACATCATCCAAGCCATGAGTGGACTGGCTGATCTGCAAGGACGAGGCCGCGACGAGCCACCTACCTATGTGACGTCCATCATTGCCGACAAAATCACGGGCTTATCCGCGCTAAGCGCGATTTTGGCGGCCCTTTATGAGCGCGAGCAATCGGGGCATGGTCAATCCATTGAAGTCCCTATGTTTGAAACCATGGTTGGATTCAATCTTTTAGAACACATGGGTGGCGCAACCTTTGGGCAACCTGGTAAAGACATGGCTTATGGCCGCGCCACTTCACCTAACCGTAAACCATATCGAACGGCCGATGGATACATTGGGTTGCTACCGTACACCGGAGCACAGTGGCAACGTTTTTTTGAGCTAGCCAACCAACCTGAAGTGATGAAGGATCCTAAGTTCGCCAGCGCGCAAGAGAGAGCCAAACACATCGGTGAGCTCTACGACATGTTAGAAACCATCATCCCCAAACGAACAAGCGACGAATGGTTGGCGCTATTTGAAGCCAATGACATTCCTGCAGCACGCGTCAACCGGCTCGAAGACCTTGAGCAAGACCCTCATTTAAAAGCCACTCACTTTTTTCAGAAACACAGCCATACCACTGAAGGTGCCGTGGTCATGCCCAAACCAGCGGCCACATTTGGTCGTACACCAGCCAGTGTCCGGCAGCTAGCGCCCAACCTTGGCGAGCACAACGAATCCATTCTTAGCGCCCTTAAAAAGCGGTGAACCCACAGGAATAAGGACAGGGCGGTTTCAAGTGATAAGTGCCAGTCTGAATAACCGTTGCTAAGCGTGGGCTTAATCGCGCTCAATTAAAAGTCTGTTTCTACAATTGGCTAAAAGTTTTAAACCAACTGTCGGAAACCTAATGATCGAAACCACTGCCCTGCTGGTCACTGCCTTTTTGTTTGGTGGCATGGTGCTCTATTCCTTCGGGTTTGCCGCATTCTTATTTACGGCGCTGCCCTCTGATGTCGCCGGAAAAACCATCAGGCGTGGGTTCCCACACTTTTACCTGTTTGTATTGATCACCTCGGCCATCGCCGCTGCGCTGGTTTGGCCAAGTAATCAAACCTCTGCTGTCTTGCTCGCTTTAGTCGCGCTTACCACCATTCCCACTCGTCAACTGCTGATGCCGGCGATTAACAACGCCACCGACACCGGCGCCAAAACCCGCTTCAAAGTCTTGCACACCGCGTCGGTTTTGATCACGATCGCGCACATGGTGTTAGCCGCTGTTGTATTGGCGAGATTCATTTGAATAAACCGCTTAAACGGACTGACGCCACCGATGCAATCGCAACATTGGATTCGGCTGCGGTTAGCGAAATCATCGAAATGGCACTCAGTGATCACGTGAGCTTTGGCCAAATTGAGGTGCTCTATGGCCTAAACGCCGATCAGGTTAAGACACTCATGCGGGAGCAGTTAAAACCTGGGAGTTATCGAGCATGGCGTCGTCGAGTCAGACGGTTTGGTGATCACAGGGCTTCGTACAAATAACACCAGATGACTGAACCATACATTCAAGTCGTTCGAAGTCGTTTCATCTCATCAGCGTCAACTCGCAAGCGAATTCCTAGCGATCCGGTGCCCGATAAGACAGGCGATTTTCTTAGGCTGATGTCTACCGCTTCAATATCAGTGTACTCAGCACACGCCTGGGCGATACGAGTAATCAATCGCTCCTGAGTCTCATATTGCCCATCACGCGCTAAACGATCTATTTCAACCACCAAAGGATCGTAATCAAACACATGCGCCATGCCATCGCTTTCAATTAACACCAGTTCAGGCCGAATCGACAGCGTTAAATCGAGTAGGTGCTGATCAGGTGCGCGCTCACCCGGACCGAAGAGGCCGATTTGGGTATTTAGTCTTAAGTCACTGATCTCAACCGTGGCGGTGCAAGGCATGTCGCATTCCTTTTATAGGATTATTCTTGATACTAAGTCCATGTGCTTTGAAGTCTACAGGTCGCTGATGAATTGGGCTCCAAAACCGAAAAAGGCAGCAGGACATGTCAGTTTGAAATGACAGCTTGAAACACAGTTTGAAATAACAGCTTGAATTAACCGAAGTGAAGCGCTTTACAATTTGACAGATCAGGTTAAGGGTCAAGTCGAGAGTTAAATTGAGAGTTAAGTTGATAGGCTGATAGGGTTAAACGAATACAGGTATCTAATGAGTGGCTCTCTAAGTGGCTTTCACAATGCAATGAAGATGATTGAAAATCGATGATTAACATCCAAAAAGGCGATGGAGTGACAGTCTTTGCCAACCCTGCCGCAAGCCTTCGCGAAACACCCTAC
>JAWOGG010000076.1:0-4355 GCA_046497085.1 Orrella sp. | reverse complement strand
GTTTCACTGCATCGCAGTTATCTAATTGCGTTGCCATGCTCAAAGCAAGTCTGACAGGATGCGTGTTTGATCAGTGCGACCTAACAGGTATTAGCTGGTCGAGCGCCGTTATAAGTGACACGTCCTTTGAGAAGTGTCAGTTGGCGCAGGCAGATTTCAGTTCTGGCCTTTTACGACGTTCACGATTCGTGCAGTGCAAGGCACCAGGCCTGTCAGTCTTTAGTAGTGAGTTAGAGGAAGTGGTTTTATTGCAAAGCAATTTAATGGACGCTTCATTTCATGGCGCAAAACTTAAAGCTTCATCGCTTCTCGGTAACAACTTCTTTTCAGCTGATTTTATCGAAACAGTTTTTGACGAAAATACCAAGCTTGAAGGCAATGTGACGCTTAAAACCATCTTGGCCGTCCGTGGTCAGCCATCAGCCAGTTAGGGGATACGTAGTGAACGATCTAATCAATCATCTGGTTCAAACCAAGGCAGCACAGGATGGCGTGTTTGATAATCAAAGTCTAAATGGCCTTGATTTATCGAACGCTCAGTTTCGAACCTGTAGTCTGCGGTCAGCGGACTTTTCTGATAGTCAGCTAAGCAAAGCTGTATTTGTCGGTTGTGATCTTACGGGTTGCAACCTGACGTCGGCGGATCTGAGTGGTGCGGTGTTTCAGGGTTGTACTTTGGATGATGCGATAGCAACAGGGGTCATCACCCGAGAGACCATATTCAGTCAAAGTAGCTTGCTTGCTGCAGATTTTCGTAAGGGTCTCTTGCATGAGACGGTGTTTGATAGGGCAGATTTGTCATCTGTCAGTTTCTTCCAAGCAGACCTATCGAAGGTGGCCCTGCTTAAAACCATTGTCGATAAGACGGACTTCACACAAGCAAACCTGTGGCGTGCCAATATGAGCGAGCTCGACCTTAAAACTGCGGTTTTTAAGGGAAGTTCTTTGGTTGAAACGTACTTCGAGGGATCCGACCTCTCCGGTCATACATTTGAAGATTGCGATTTAAAATCGACCATCTTTCACAAATCCACTTTAATCAATGCTCAGTTTCCGTCTCGTGAGCTAAATGCGATGTATTTTTCCGAAGCGAATTTGACTGGCGCGAATTTCACCGGTGCAAAAATTCAACAAGTTTCTTTTGAATCCGCGGTGCTAGACAAATCGGTTTTTACCGGCTCGAAAATTGAACTAAGCCTATTCCCGAAAGCGAGCATGAAAGAGGCTTCATTTGAAGGGGCATCGATTGTTCAATCAGTCTTTAGTCAGGCTGTCGCCACCTCCGGCAATTGGAAAGGTGTCCAAATAACACAATGTGAGCTGTCTAAAGCTGTTTTAGATGACAGTGACTTTACTGAAGCCCACCTAAAGACGGTTTCCATGCACGATGTTTCGCAACAAAAAACCATTTGGGAAAAAGCCACGTTTACCCATGTGGTTGGAACTGATCTTGATCGATTAGCCGCAGAAAATTGGATACCTGCATCGTAATTATCTAACCAAGAGGAAAGCTATGTTTGCTTGTACAGTTGGCGGCGGTTCGACGATGGCAATGCCCGATGTATGTAAAACACCTGCGCCTCCTGCGCCACCCATTCCTATTCCTTATCCAAATATCGCACAGCTATCGATGGCCTTGCCGCCGGTAGCCAATGTCTTAATTAGTGGTGCGCCAGCGATCAACAAGTCATCCAAAATACCGTTGTCATCGGGAGATGAGCCAGGGGTAGAAGGTGGTGTGGTTTCAGGAACATTCATTCAAGAAGTTGAGTTCGTAATGGGTAGCATGATCGTCTCGATCGGTGGCAAACCAGCTGTTCGCCTTGGGGATCCAATCAAGGCAAACAAAGGCAACGGTATGGGAACCGTGATGGCGCCCAGCCAATCGGTTGTCTCTGCCAATTGAGCATTAAAGACAGTTATTAGGATACTGACATGACCTATTCAGAAAAAACACAAAGCGCGTCCGACAACAGCCTAGCGAATCAGGGTGAGGCGCTTGTGAAGCATCGCGTAGTTGGCTTGGTTGCCGACTCGGTGGTTATTCGTGCCGATAACGATTCGTTGGCATTTGATGCAAAGTGTGCTGTCAGTTGCCTTTTGAAACCCATTCCGGGTGACTTGGTACTTGTACACAGTGATACGACAAATGATGAGCATTATGTCCTAGCTGTCCTTGAGCGTCCCACCTCATCGGTTGAACAAGAGTATGTATTGGCGCCGGGTGTGAGTTTGAAAGCGACTAATGACCAGTTGCAGATACACAGCGAGTCACTCGATGTTCAAGCCAGTCGAGCAGAGTTCCGCATTGACCGTTTCACTGGGGTTTACAAGGAGATGACGGAGCGAGCGCAGGCCGTCAAACTCGTTGCGACGCATGTGACGCATCATGTGGGCCGTTTTATGGGTCGTTTGCGCGATAGCTTTCGACTAGTGGATGGCATCGATCGCACACAAGCGACCAATATTGAACAAACTGCTGAGCACCAGCTGCTACTGAAGTCGAGCATCACTAAAATTCGATCGCAACATATGGTTAAAGTTGACGCCAAAAAGATTGATTTGGGGTGATCCTAGTGTTGTTGTCATCAATGGGTATTGCCATCAACAACGCTATTGTTGGTCATTGCGCGAAGCGTGAGGCGGCGTAGAAGTCCACAACAGACCAGTGCTTAAGTGCCAAATCCAGCGCTTGCTGAGCGCGTTGACGACTAGCGGCTGAAATTTCTTCTGCGGGATGACTCAGGATTTGTTTGGCAGCGCGTGCGCTAAGTTGCCAGGCACGGGCACTTAAATTTGGTTCCCATTCATCTAGATTTTGCGCAAGACAGCTTTCAAGTAGCGGTTCTATTAGTGGTAAAAAATCAGCTTTGGGATTGTGAGAAAGTGCCATTTCGATCATCGTCAGACGCGCTTTGAATTGGTTTCGTCGACTCGAATCTGAGGCAATAAAAGTCTGCAGTAGATCAAAGGCTTCATCGATTTTTCCCTCGCTGACGCGTGCTCGGGCATGGCCTTCTATTTCACTTAGCGCATCTTTTTCACCGGTGCCAGACCGCTCTTGCTGACACTGCTGAATCCAAGCCACGGTCTCAGCACTGGCAAAAGGAGTGCCATCAGAAAAACTGTAATGCGCAACATCCGGTAGTCGAGCAAGAAATGTGATCAACAGGTCAATGATCGCTTGACGCATCCGTTGACCGCCAGGCCCCATAATCGCAAAGCCACGGGCCGATTGGTAATCTAAGTCAAACCAGAAAGGATAGTCACGTAATCTGGACTCACAAAACTCAATTGTGCCTTCTGCACTTTTTGATTGTGAAATTTTTTCATAAGCATCAAGAATGGAGACTGGTGGTGGAGAAATCGCTGTTACCCCATTCTTGACTGGCGGCATCTCTGAAATACTGGCTCGGGCAGCAAAGCGCGTGAGCTGAATAGAGAGCGGGTTTAGGTGGTCGAAAGCAAAGAGGGCGGGTCCTATCTGCGCCACAAAACTTTGAACCGGTTTAAGTATATTGGCTAAATCCTCTTGGCTGTTGATTTCAATCTTCCCACTAGGCGCGGAAAAGGCACTAACACCCGTGGCTGAAGTATTGTTAGCCGACGGCGTGATCGGTTTAGGTGGCGGTGAGTTAGTGCTTTCTGAGGCCCCAATGGGTTTTGGGGCAGGCGCATCGGCATTTGCTTCTGGTGCGGCCGACTCATCTGCATTGTCCTGTGGGGCTGGGGGTTGTTGCACAGGGATGCGTTTGATGTGATTGGTCAGTGGCACTAACGAAGAGCCATCAGGATCATTTTGCGCCAATAAAGCATCTAGTTTTTGCGCAGCAGTAAGGAGTTGTTCGCTGATCTGGGCATCGATCGTGATTTCGCTCTGTTTCTCAATCCATGCGGTGACTTGATCGGTCCACCAAGCAATCGCATTGCGTCTGCCACGCAAACGTTTTGCGGGCGGTACGGCGCTATCCCAGAATCGCTCTGTGAGACCACTCAAAAGTCTCAAGCCTGCGATAACGCCTTCGAAGTCATGGCGTTGCGTCCAAGCCTCGGCTAACCATGAGGCAACCAAGTAATCTTTCGACTGATTGGTTAGGTACTCGGCCCCAAGTTGTTCGATACGAGCCCAGTTCGGCAAGCTATCGCTGGTGAGGCTGGCTAGTTTGCTGACTTCGTTACTTAAGTTGGTGTATGTCTCGCTGTCCCGCGGGTCGTCTTCAGCGTTGTTTAACTCTGGTAGCGGTTGTAGTAGGGCGTCGACTTCGATTGCCATAATGGTGTCACAGTCTCAGGTAAAACTAACGCAGGCTGATGAGATCGACTTCACCGATCTCACCATTTGGCAGTGTGGCAAG
>JAWOGG010000045.1:0-23993 GCA_046497085.1 Orrella sp. | reverse complement strand
CCTTCTTGAATCAAGTCCAAGAACTGAAGACCACGGTTGGTGTACTTTTTGGCGATTGAAATCACCAGACGTAAGTTCGCCTCTGTCATCTCGCGCTTGGCTTTGCGAGCCTTGGCTTCACCAGTTGCCATGCGCTTGTTGACTTCTTTGAGGTCTTTGAGAGGCAGGACAACGCGGTTTTGCAGATCAATCATTTTCTGCTGCAGTTCTTGAACTGTGGGTACGTGACGCTCCAAAATCGTTGAGTACGCGTGCCCACCAGCCACTTCGGCCATTACCCAGTCAAGATTGGTTTCGTTACCCGGGAAGGTTTTGATGAAATGATGGCGCGGCATACCTGCCCGCTCAACGCAGGTATAGAGCACAGCACGTTCAAGCTGCCTAACTTCTTCAACTTGGCGACGCAAAGTGTCGGCCAAACGCTCAACCATTTTTGCGGTGAAGCGAATACCCATCATCTCGTTCTGGATGGATTTCTGGGCCTTGACGTATTCATCTGACTTGTAACCGCCAAGCTGATAAGCATGGCGCATTTTTTCAAATTCTTTGGCCACTGTCTCAAACTTCACCAAGGCTTGAACACGCAGATCTTCCAACTGCTTGCTGCTCATGCCACCGGCAGGACCGTCCTCATCGCTATCATCGGCTACACCCGCACCGGCATACTCTTCGCCATCGTCGGGATCGACCAATCCGTCAACCACTTCTTCGATCTGTGCTTGTGACTCTTTGACACGTTGCACATGAGCGAGGATTTCGTTGATGGTCGTTGGGCAGGCAGAAATAGCAATCACCATGTGCTTGAGGCCTTCCTCAATGCGTTTGGCAATTTCAATCTCACCTTCACGGGTCAAAAGCTCTACTGTTCCCATTTCGCGCATGTACATACGTACGGGATCAGTCGTGCGACCAAAATCCGAATCAACCGTGGTCAGCGCTGCGTCGGCTTCGTCTTCAACATCGTCGTCGTTTGAAGCCACCGGCGCGTTTTCACTCATCAGCAAGGTTTCTGCATCTGGTGCTTGGTCGTAGACGGCAATGCCCATACCACTAAAAGTGCTAATGATGCCGTCAATGGCTTCAGCATCCACCAAGTCGTCTGGCAAGTGGTCGTTGATCTCACCATAAGTCAGATACCCACGGTCTTTACCGAGCTTGATCAATTGCTTTAGACGGTTACGTCGAGCCTCATACTCTTCAGGGGTAAGGGGTCCGCGCGCGATCAAATCTTTAGCATCAGCCTTGCCGCGTTTGCCGCGTTTGACTGGCTTAATCTCGGGGATGACCTCACGATCACTTTCGTCCATGTTGTCTTCGAAGTCCTGATTATTATCAGGGTTTTTCGATGGGCGACCAGGACGACGACCTGTCGGCACTTTGCTACTTTTCGCTTTTGCTTTTGGCTTTGCCGCCACTTCCTCAGCATCATCAGCAGCCGGTTTTGCGGTTGCCTTCTGGCGAGTCTTTTTTGTGACCACGGCTTCTTGAGCCGCCTGCGCAGACTTGCTGGCCTTACTAACAGCGGTCTTTTCTGTTGCGACTGTTTTCTTGGCCACCGTCTTAGCGGCTACTTTAGTGGCAGCCTTGGTGACTGTTTTAGTGGGGGCTGCTTTGGTTGGGGCTGCTTTTGCCTTTGATACCGGCTTCATTTTTTCCTTTACTGATTTCACTGCCGGCTTCGTCGTCGCTTTTTTGGCGGGCGCTGAAGCCGAAGGGGTCTTTTTGGGAGCAACCTTCTTGGCCGCTGTCGACGTAGACGCCTTGGCTACCTTTTTCACCACCGCTGCTTGCTTAACCGTCTTTGGCCGAGCAGCCGCTGGAGTCGCCGCTGACTTTTTTGTCACTGCAGTCGCTTTTTTGGCTGTGGCTTTGCTAGGTGTTTTTACTGGCGTTTTGACCGACGTCTTGCGAGTCGGCTCTTTGGCAGTAGTGGTTTTTTTGGTGTTGGTCTGGCGGCGCGTTGTCGTCATCATAGCCCTGTGTGTGAGTCATTTGATACGTGTCTATCGCCACCAAACCGCCGGTGGCGTTGGATCAGGCGATTCTTTCCCCTGATCGTTATTTGGTACAGCAATCATCAGTTCACCACGCCATGATTCGGCGTGACTTTTTTAGTGTGTCTTTGATTGTTGTACCCGGTTCTTGCGTACTGGTTCTTGCGTACTACTAATCTCGTACTACTTGTCTATTTGTGCTCGACGTGTCGCTGAGCGTATGGACCTATGTCCTCGGTATTCGATTCGAACAGTAGACCGTTTTACCTTGCATTGCTTGGCCCCGTGGTAACCGTCGTAATCGCTGTAACCGTTATTTGCCCATCAAAACATGAAACAACCCAATAGTTTACTCGTATTTAGTCTGACTGAGTAGCCTAGGCAATCAATCGCTTAGTGCCCAATTAGACCATTAATACGACGACTAAGTTCCTGATATTGTTCGATCGCTCGCGGTTCACTTAATCCTTGCGCAATCAGTTCGGCTTGCGCCCGTTTTAGGCTGTCGAGTTCTATTCTGCGCAAAGCGTCTTCCCATTCCGCTTCCGGGTCGGGCAAGTCAGTTTGAGCCATCACATCAGCCGACAAACCCGTTAACACCTCAGCCAAATCGGTTTCGGCATCTGCCGCCTCAAGCAAAGCGCCTAAGTGACGAGCACCCGTCGATTGCACCAGCACAATAAACTCGCGTACCAAGGCAAGACTGCTGTCGTTTTCAAGCACGTCTAGCTGTTGTTCGCCTAGACTTTCAACCAAAGCCGGATGCGCAAGTAGCAAAGACAATAACCGTTTAGCCAAAGGCGCCACCGTTCGCCTTCTCTCAAAATTCACCCTTCCTCGAGCGTTTGGCTCTGGATCGCTAGGCGGCGAGCTAGCAAACGCCTCTGAAGCGCGCTGAACCGGAGCCTGTGCACCACCAGCACGCGTGGGTACCTGCTCAACGATTCCGTCTAATTCTTGCGGGGTTAAGCGCACCTTTTGCGCAAATTCATTGAGAATCTGACGCCGCATGGCGCCGTCAGGCAACAGAGCCAGAATTGGCGCTGCCTCATGAGTACACGCCGAACGGCCCTCAGGCTCATCCAAGCGATGCCTTTGCGCGAGTTCATCAATTAGAAATGCCGACAATGGCAGCGAATCCTTTAAACACGCTCTAAATGCAGCCTGCCCGAACTCACGCACATACGTATCAGGATCGTGACTGCTTGGCAGGAACAGAAAACGCAAAGACAGATCATCTTTTAAGAGCGGCAGAGCGGTTTGCAATGCCCGCCACGCCGCCCGTCGTCCAGCGCTATCGCCATCAAAAGAAAACACAATTCGATCGGTTAAACGAATCAGTTTTCTGAGATGGTCTGCCGTGGTCGCTGTACCTAAGGTAGCCACGGCATTACCAATGCCTTGTTGCGCCAACCCAACCACATCCATGTAACCCTCAACCACCACCGCTTGCGCATCGGCCCGAATCGCTTGGCGTCCTTCCCAAGCGCCATAGAGCTCCAGACCTTTGCTAAACACAGGTGTTTCTGGTGAGTTTAAATACTTGGGCTCACCCTTACCTAAAATCCGCCCCCCAAAACCCACAATTTGACCGCGAATATTACGTATGGGGAACATGACACGGCCACGAAACCGGTCGTAACGTCGCCCATCATCAGACTCAATTACCAGTCCCGCTTCGACGAGCAAGCGATCCTCATAACGCGAGAATGCGTCGGCGAGCCCTTGGCGACTGTCAGGCGCCCAACCCAAACCGTATTTCGCGGCCACCTCGCCGGTCAGACCGCGTGCTTTTAGATAGGCAATGGCTTCAGGACTTTTTTTGAGTTGGGCTTTGTAATAGGCTTGCGCGGTGTCGAGAACCTTGCCGTGCGCTGACTGTTCATCTTTGCGCTGTGCGGCACGCTGCCTTGTTGCTGCAGAGGCCTGGCTTTGCGGCACCTGCATACCCACCCCACTGGCGAGCATTTGAATCGCATCAGGAAAACTTGCACCAGTATGGTTCATCAAGAACGCGATTGCACTGCCATGGGCGCCACATCCAAAGCAGTGATAGAACTGTTTGGTTGGACTGACTGTGAACGAGGGTGACTTTTCCGAATGAAAGGGGCACAACCCTAGCAGGTTAACGCCACCTTTTCTAAGCTGAACGTAGCGCCCGACAACATCGACAACGTCGACTCGGGCAAGCAGCTCTTGGATGAAGGAATCGGGGATCAAGGCAGACGCGCAAGACGCGACAGCTTGCGCCCGCGATTAATACAGACGTGGTGGCAGTTGCTGGCTGCGGATGCGCTTGTAATGGCGCTTAACAGCCGCGGCTTGCTTACGCTTACGCTCTGCCGTTGGCTTTTCATAGAACTCGCGAGCACGCAACTCGGTCAACAAACCGGTTTTTTCAATTGTGCGCTTGAAACGACGTAAAGCGGCTTCAAACGGTTCATTTTCTTTCAGTCGAACAATTGGCATATTGTCTGTCAGTTTTAAAAGTGTGTTGGTTGTCAGATATCCCGCAGGAGACCGCTTTAAACAGTTAACACATTGAATTTTTTCGAAACAGGCAACTTAAAACACCCATGTCCAAACAAACTCAAAGATTAAAACCGTTTACAGCGCGTTTACGGCGCGTTTACAGCGCGTTTACAGCGCTTAACGCGCTTACTTACTGTGGTCTCATTACGGTAAATCAACGATAGCCCGCTAATATAGCACAGGCAAGTACATTTTTGACATGCTTGTGGTCAAGACCGCACTGAATCGACCTACTGATTGCGCTCTTTTAAGGCATCGAGAGCCATCGTGTCGTAGTCTTCGAAAGGCTGGTGAATCCAAGGATTATTGTCCAGAAATTGCGAGTGATAGTCTGGCTTAACCACTGAGTGCGACTTCCACCAGATAACAGCCGTGCGCATGTCCTTGATAGCAGGGTATGCCGACAACAGGTGGCCCCTCACCTTACCGAAGGTCAACCCAGTATCCACCATGTCATCAACCAACAAGACGCGCCCCGAAGGACTGCCGTAAGCCATTGAAATATATGGCGCAATATCCAACTGCCCTTGGTCACGACCGGCATTCTCACGGTAGCTACTGGCCGATAATATCGCCAGAGGCAAACGATAGAGCCTAGACAGCACGTCACCGACTCGCATACCGCCACGAGCCAAGCAGATAATTTGGTCAAACTCCCAGCCTGAGTCATGAATTTGCACGGCCAAGTCTTCAACCAGACGGTGATATTGCTCCCAACTGACCCAGAGGTCATTGGCTTTGTTTGTCGAATCACTCATGATTTAACTTTTAAATGGGTGACGCAATAATATCGTCTCTTCACGGTCAGGCCCAGTCGAGACCATGTCAATGGGGACCTCACATAACGCCGAAATCCGCAACAAGTATTGGCGTGCATTCTCGGGCAAATCATCAAACTGAGTGATACCCACTGTGGATTCAGACCAGCCTGGCAACTCTTCAAACACGGGCTCCGCTTCGGCCACTGCTGCTGCTCCAAAGGGTAACAGCTCAGTGAACTCGCCTGCAATACGGTAGCCAACCCCGAGCTGCACGGTTTCCAAACCATCCAATACGTCGAGCTTGGTAATGCAGAGCCCAGAAATACCGTTGATTTGCACCGAACGCTTAAGCGCCGCACCATCAAACCAGCCGGTACGTCGTGCCCGGCCTGTCACAGAGCCAAATTCCTTACCCACACTGGCTAGGTGAGCACCAATCTCATTGGCAAGCTCTGTAGGGAAAGGGCCTGAACCCACTCGTGTCGTGTAGGCCTTTGTGATCCCTAAAACATGATGCAGTGACTGAGGACCCACACCCGCCCCGGCCGCGGCGGCACCTGCGATGCAGTTACTGCTCGTGACAAAAGGGTAAGTCCCATGGTCAACATCAAGCAATGCGCCTTGCGCACCCTCGAAAAGTAAACTTTGACCGTCTTTTTGTGCTTGATTCAGAAGTCGGCTGACATCTGCCACCATTGGCTCAAGCAAAGGCGCCATTGACATCGCTTGATCGAAAACAACTTGCGCATCAACTGGCTCGGCACCTAGGTAGGTGGTCAAAGTGTGATTGTGCAAATCAAGGACTTCCTCGAGTTTGGCGCGAAACATCACCGGATCGTACAAATCCTGAACGCGTAAGGCTCGTCGCGCCACCTTGTCCTCGTAAGCGGGGCCAATACCACGGCCGGTGGTGCCAATTTTGGCGTCTCCACGCTTTGCTTCTCTGGCTTGATCTAGTGCCACGTGGTAAGGCAATATCAAAGGACATGTCGGCGCAATGCGCAACCGCTCGCGCACATTTAAGCCTGCCTGTTCAAGCTCTTGAATCTCTTTGAGAAGCGCTTCAGGCGACAACACCACGCCGTTACCTATGTAGCACATCACGCTTGGGTGCATGATGCCGGAGGGAATCAATCGAAGAATCGTTTTTTGCCCTTTAATCCAAAGGGTGTGGCCAGCATTATGTCCGCCTTGAAAGCGCACCACGCCCTGAACTGACTCAGCCAGCCAATCAACAATCTTTCCTTTTCCTTCGTCACCCCACTGGGTGCCGATAACCACTACATTTTTACTCATGTCTGCTTACACTCACTTGGTCTAAACCGCCCGCACGACCCACTCTTGGTCGCCAAACGCGAGTTCTCGATCGAAGACGAACTCATCGTGCTGAGCCGTTTCACCTGGAAATAATTGCACAACAATTTCACCCTGCGCTCTCAACTGTTCAATCTTGAGCAACAACGATGCATCCTCAGATGCGGGTGCCATGATCGCCTTTGCACGGGGTGCTGGTCCTGCCGCACGCGCGATTCGCCGCAGATCAATACTGAAACCCGTTGCTGGTCTGGCTCGACCAAAGGCCAGACTGACATCGTCATAACGTCCGCCTCTCACCAAGGCATCGTGCCAGCCTTGGGCATAAAAAGAAAAGGTCACACCACAGTGATACCCATACGCACCCGTGTCAGCCAAGTCGACACTGATGGCCAAGTCAGCGTGCGCTTCGCAAACGGTTTCCAATAACTCTAATGCCGACGTCACGCCCGGTAATTTGGGAAGTATTTGACGCGCCTGACTCAGCACTGAGTGATCACCGTAAAGCCGGGGTAGCGCGGTTAATGCGTCCACTGTCTGTTCAGACAACGCGCTCGGCCCATGACGCAGCGACGCCAAGCCGGGTAAATCCTTATCTCGCAAAAGGGCAATAACCTCATCGGCACGAGCCAGTGCCGCCGCATCAGATTCGATCAAGGCATTGACGAGGCCGTCATGGCAAAGCACCAATTGGTATTCTGAAACACCTGCAACAGACAAACTTTTGGATGCCAGTCGAATGATTTCCAAATCAGCCTGCACACCCGCATAGCCGAATATCTCGGCACCGATTTGTAACTGTTCGCGGCTTGCCAATAAACCTGTTGGACGAGCATGTAATACCGGTCCGCAATAACAAAGTCGTGTCACACCGGGTCGATTCAATAAGTGAGCATCGATACGAGTAATCTGCGGCGTCATGTCTGCGCGCAACCCTAACGTGCGACCAGACAGCTGATCGACCAGTTTGAAGGTTTTTACGTTGAGATCTTCGCCGGCACCAGTTAAGAGCGGATCAATAAATTCGAGCATCGGTGGCGAGACCGTTTCAAACCCTCGGGTTCGGAACAAATCAAGCAGCGTTCGACGCAGGTCTTCAATTTGCCGAGCCTCTGCTGGCAATACGTCTGCAAGGTGCTCGGGCAAAAGCCAATTGCCATTCATGTCAATCGTCTATTTTTAAACAAAAGAAAGGCGGCTTGGGGCGCGAACCCAACAAGCCGCCGCTTTAAAACACCTAGTCCCTAGGTTTGTTACGTATTATACCGGGTCAATTGCTCGGCTGCCCGCTTGGCGACTTCATGTATCGGAAGAAATCCGAACTTGGATCCACCACCAAGACATCACTGGACTTGCCAAACGCTTGACGATAGGCCTCCAAGCTCTTGTAAAAACCAAAGAACTCAGCATCTTGTCCGTAAGCTGCACCATACAGAGATGCCGCTGCCGCATCGCCCTCACCCATCACGGCCTGCGCCTTGGCATAAGCCTCAGCCACGATCTGCTCACGCTCTCTGTCAGCACTCGCTCGGATCTTCTCGCCTTCAGCCGCACCGATAGAGCGCAATTCATTGGCTACTCTGAGACGCTCAGATTCCATGCGTCGGTAAACAGACTCAGCAATTTCTGGGGCAAACTCGATACGTTTCAGACGAACGTCGACAATATCCACACCCAATGGCGCAGCTCTGGCGCGAACACTGTTACGTACTTCTTGCATAATCGTGTCACGTTCAAGCGCCACCACATCGCGCACAGTTCGTACGTTAACCGAGGCATTCAGTGCGTCACGAATTTGTGCTTGCAATCTCGTGCGAGCAGCCCGCTCATTACCGGCAAACGTCACATAGTACAAGCGCGGATCAATAATGCGCCATTTAACGAACGAGTCGATCAAGAGGTTTTTCTTCTCAGACGTTTGAATGCGCTCAGCTTCCTGTGAGTCAATCGTCAGAAGCCGCTTATCTAACATCACCACGTTTTGAAATGGCGGAGGCAACTTAAAATATAGCCCGGGTTCGGTGATCGTACGGCGTACTTCACCGAGCGCAAATACTAGCGCGTAATCACGTTCCCGCACAATGAACACTGTCGTTGACAACGCGCCCACCAAAACCGCAATGGCAATTAAAAATACCGTTAATTTGTTGCTCATTTCTTCCCCTTATCGCGCGTTGCGGTCGCGAGACAATGTGTTTGGCGTGCTCTGATTCAGGTTCGGCCTCTGCGTGTTTTGCGTGCTCGGTGTCGGCACGGCCGCTGTCGGCGTCATGGGATTGGTTCTATCCACAGTCGGTCCCTGAGAAGCTTGCTGCATGATCTTGTCCAAAGGCAGGTACAACATGCTGTTACTTGCCTCAGTGTCGATAAAGACCTTGCTCGACTGAGCAAACATGGTTTGCATGGTGTCTAGATACATGCGGTTTCTCAACACACCTGGCGCCTTTTTGTATTGCTCCAAAATGCTCAAGAAACGCGAGGTATTACCTTCAGCATCGCCTGTTACCTTGGCACGATAACCTTCGGCCTGCTCAAACATACGTGAGGCCTGGCCTCGTGCCAGAGGCACCACTTGGTTTTTGTAGGCTTCGCCTTCGTTGATCTGACGCTCTCGGTCCTGTCCAGCTTTCACGGCATCGTCAAAAGCAGCCTGCACTTGCTCAGGCGGTTGTACGTTTTGAATGGCGACGCTGCTGACCAGAATACCGGTTTGATACAAATCGAGCACATCTTGCATGCTGCTTTGCACGCTCGCTGCGACTTGTGTACGACCCTCATACAAGACAAAATCCATCATGCGACGGCCCACAACCTCACGCATTGAGCTTTGAGCCACTTGTTGGACTGAGTCGTCCGGATCTCGTGTTTTGAACAAATAATCGGGCGCACCGGAAGGCTGAACTCGATACTGCACCACGAACTGCACGTCAACAATGTTCTCATCAGAGGTCAACATCAAAGCCTCAGGTGGCACTTTGTTGCGAGCATTCCCCCTGAACCCGACTTCGATCGTACGAAGTTGGGACACATCGACAATTTCCTCTTGCTGAAATGGATAGGGAAAGCGCCACTGAAAACCTGCTTGAGCCGTACTCTTGTAGGCACCAAACTGAGTAATCACACCAACCTGACCTTCTTGCACAATAAAGAAGCCACTACCCAAATACAACAACACAATGGCTGCACCCACAATCCCAAAACCAACTTTCTTTTGTTTTGGAGAAGGCCCACCCGAGCCGCCAAACGGCGATTGCCCGTTAGGGCCATTCGGTCGACCACCGCGTTTGCCGAACAAGCCGTTCAAACGACGGTTGAAGTCCCGCCACACCTGGTCGAGGTCGGGAGGACCGTCCTGATTTGGACGCCGTGGAGGCTCAGCATTATTATTTTGCTGATTATCGGATTTACGACCCCAGCCAGGATCGTTCAGATTGAATATGTTTTTAATGGATCGCATGGGTTTCCGCGCGTAAAGCAAACTCAGCAACAGCCTGACGGACTAAATTCAGACCATCTCTGTGGTGTGCACTGATCAAAACTTTGTGAATCGTACCATGGGGATCCCGCTCAATTCTCGCAGGTAAACCAAGGTTATCTATTTTGTTGTAAACGAAAATCTGAGGAATATCGCCTGCCCCAATATCAGTCAGGACACGTTGCACTTGATGGATTTGCTCATCGCGCTGATCGCTTGAGGCATCAACCACATGGAACAGCAAATCAGCATGAACCGCCTCTTCCAATGTCGCCCTAAAAGCGGCAATGAGGGTGTGCGGCAAATCGCGAATAAATCCTACCGTATCAGATAACGTGACTTGCCCTGCTTGCTCAATCCAAACCCGCCGAGTGGTGGTGTCTAGGGTCGCAAACAATTGGTCAGCCGCGTAAGCATCGGCACGGGTCAAGGCATTAAAAAGCGTCGACTTTCCGGCATTTGTGTAGCCCACAAGCGATATCGACAAAGAAGAGCCACGCGCTCGTGCCCGGCGCTGAGTGGTTCGCTGACGTTGCAGTTTGGCAAGCCGCTCTTTAAGCACCTTGACCTTGTCACCGATCATTCGCCGATCCATTTCGAGCTGAGATTCGCCCGGCCCTCGCATCCCGATACCGCCCCGTTGACGCTCTAGGTGGCTCCACATGCGCGTCAGTCGTGTTGATAAATGCTGTAACTGCGCCAATTCCACCTGTAGCTTACCCTCATGACTTTTGGCTCGCAAAGCAAAAATGTCAAGAATCAGCGCCACTCGATCGACCACTCGGACGTTAAATTTACGCTCTAAGTTACGCTGCTGCGCCGGTGACAATGGCTGATCAAAAAGCACTATGTCAGCTTCGGTCTGCTCAAGCAAGTCAAACACTTCTTGAACCTTGCCAGAGCCGATGAAGTAAGCCGCATCCGGTCGGTCGCGACGCGCCGTCATTTCGCCAACGATGTGGGCCCCTGCCCCTCGGGCCAACATGTCAAATTCCTCACGTTGAGCCAAATAGTCAGGTAATCCCAAATCCACGCCAATGATGAGTGCCCTCATCAAAGGCTCCTGGAGCTGACTCGCGTGACTCATCGCTTTACTCAGCGTCGTCCCCCTCTTGTGGCAAGGACACCGCCTTTGCTGGAACGACAGTCGAGATCGCGTGCTTGTATACCATTTGGGTGACGGTGTTTCTCAACAGCACCACATATTGATCAAATGACTCAATGTGCCCTTGCAACTTAATCCCATTGACTAAATAAATAGAAACGGGGATGTGCTCCTTACGCAGTGCATTTAGGAAAGGGTCTTGTAGGGTTTGCCCCTTGTTGCTCATTGGCTAACTCCAGAGTGATGTGTTCGTTATTTTTGCTATTCAATCGATGCTGGGCCACAAGTATTTTATGGCAAGGCATTGACCGCCGAAACTCTACCGACTTTTTGATGGGTTTGCCAGTCCACTCCCTAAGGGCGCACACAAGCCACCAATGCCTTAATGAGACTCTCACATTGCGCAGGAGTTCCCACCGTAATCCTCAAAAAGTCGTCTATCCGAGGATTCTCGAAATGGCGCACCAAGATCGCGTTTTCACGCAACCAGTTTGCTAAGTCTTTGCCACGATGGTCAGGATGCCTCGCAAAGACAAAGTTAGCACTAGAGGGCAAGACCTCAAACCCGAGCGCCTTGAGGTCTATTGTTAATTTTTCACGGGAGACCATCACGGCACGACAAGACGCCTCAAAAAAAGCATCATCCTCAATTGCCGCAACCGCGCCTGCTTGTGCCAGCCGATCAAGTGGGTATGAGTTGAAGCTATTTTTAACGCGCTCAAGCCCCGTCACCAGTTCAGCTGACCCTAGGGCATAACCGACCCTTAGACCGGCTAGGGAGCGTGATTTAGACAGTGAGTGGGTCACTAATAAATTAGGATATCGATCAATCAAGGCCACCGCACTTTCGGCCCCAAAATCAACATAAGCCTCGTCAATCACAACAGGGATGTTGGCGTTGGCTTGAACCACCGTTTCAATGTCCGACAACGCCAAGGCTCGCCCCGTTGGGGCGTTCGGATTCGGAAAAATAATCGCGCCAGCCCCTTGGTCGCCGTGATCCAAATAATCGTCAACACGAATTTGAAATGCGTCATCTAGTGGCACCAACCGGTGCTTGATGTCATAGAGTTGGCAATAAACTGGGTAAAACCCATAGGTTAAATCTGGAAATAGCAAAGGCTTGTCTTGCCGAAATAAGGCAAAAAACACATGCGCTAGAACCTCATCAGAACCATTGCCAACAAACACTTGTGACACATCCAATCCATGGTGTTTGGCTAACGCCTGCTTAAGAACAGTGGCATTAGGATCTGGATAAAGACGCAAACTATCACCTGCCGCCGCCGTAATGGCCGCAATGACACGCGGTGATGGCCCGCCTGGGTGCTCATTGGTATTGAGTTTGATCAAATGCTCAACCAATGGTTGCTCTCCCGGTACGTAGGGCTTAAGCGACCGAACAGAAGGGCTCCAGAATTGACTCATGACGACTTAATTGTCCACGTAAGGATTATGGGATGACTTGAACTCAATACGCAAAGGTGTGCCGGCTAGTTCAAAGGTGTCACGGAACTTCGACTCCAGATACCGCTTATAAGGATCCGAGATCGCGTCCAAAGCATTGCCATGAATGATGATACGCGGTGGGTTTTGCCCGCCTTGGTGCGCATAACGCATCTTTGGCCTGAATATCCCTTTGCGTGGTGGTTGTTGTTGCTCAACCGCATCATGCAATGTACGAGTTAATTTGGGAGTTGAAAGCTTGCTAAAAGCGGCAGCATGGGCTGCTTTTACCGAACGCAGAACAGCGTTAACCCCCTGCCCCCGTAGCGCTGAGATCTGATGCACTTTGGCGAACCCCAAAAACCTGAGCTTCCTGTCAAACTCGCGCTCGATTCGTTCGCGCTGCTCTCTGCTGAGGTTATCCCACTTGTTGATCGCCACCACCAAGGCTCGCCCTGACTCCACCACGAAACCGGCGATATGGGCATCTTGATCAGAAATCTCGTGTTGCGCATCAAGCATTAGCAGCACCACATTACAAGCCTCAATGGCCTGCAAGGTTTTGATCACAGAAAACTTTTCAACCGCCTCAAACACCTTGCCGCGGCGACGCAAACCTGCCGTATCAATCAGCGTGTACTGTCGACCATCCCGTTCAAACTCAATCTCAATCGCATCACGGGTTGTGCCTGGCAAATCGAAGGCAATGACACGATCCTCACCCACCAAGGTATTGATGAGCGTTGACTTACCGACGTTGGGTCGACCCACAATGGCCAACTTGATTCGATGATCGCTTTCATCGATAGGCTCAAAGGCCTCTTCCTCAGTATGGTCATCGTCGGGCGATTCCGCAGGTCTGAACGGCTCAAGGGCAGCCTCTATCAAGTCCATCACCCCGTCACCATGCGAGGCAGAAATCGGATGTGGTGCGCCTAGACCGAGCTCATAAAACTCCGCAATCGCAGCGCCATGAGACATGCCCTCAGCCTTATTGACACATAGCACTGCCGTCTGGCCGGCTTTGCGTAAAAGACTGGCAATTTCGTGATCGTGGGCATTAAGACCTGCGCGGGCGTCCACCAAAAAAATCACCACGTCGGACTCGGCAATGGCTTGCTCAGTTTGCTTGGCCATGTGGTGCAATATCCCACTCTTGGCGACCGGTTCAAAACCACCGGTATCGACCACGATGAAAGGAATCTCTCCAACACGCCCTTCGCCATAATGGCGATCGCGGGTGAGACCAGAAAAATCGGCTACCAGCGCCGAACGCGAGCGCGTCAGGCGATTAAAAAGCGTCGATTTCCCGACATTAGGGCGTCCCACTAAGGTGACGACGGGTTTAAGAGCCACGGATTAATTCAACCGAATAAGAGAAATAGAGCTATCACCAGCCTGTACTAGCGCCCCTTGCGGGGTACTGATCACGGGTGATCGCATCGCACCACCACCCACCGTCAGGCGGGCCATGAAGGCGCCGTTATCGGTGGCTAGCACATGAACAAACCCTTCAAAATCCCCCAAGACAACCGCATTACCCAGCACCGCGGGCTCGGTCACTTTGCGGTTACGCAAGGCGCCTTGACGCCAGACCACTTCGCCATCCTTCAGAGAAAACGCCGTCACTGAGTCGCGCGCATCCGGCGTGTAAACGTGTTGAGCATCGACAGCTAAGCCGACAACACTGGAAAAGTTTTTCGCCCAGACGGTAGAGCCACCCTCTTGGATGTTGAAACAAGTCACACGGCCTTGGTAAGCCACCGCGCACAAAATGTCACCCTCGACTGTTGGCACCCCGACGACGTCGTTAACCCTTTCGAGATCGCTCGCACCACGAGGTGCGGCCACAATGCCTTCCCAGACCGCAGCACCCGTCGCAGGCTCAATAGCCAACAACCGCCCGCCAGGCATGCCCGTGATAATCAGATCTTCGGTAAAGGCCATTCGGGCAGGCGCCCGCAGCGCCAAAGCAGGACCAGGGCGCTGCAGGTTCCAGATCCGTTCCCCATTTTCAGCGTTAAAGGCCTGCACTCGATAATCACCCGCGCGCACCACGACAACGCCTTTGCCAACCCAGGGCGTGTGGTTCACTTCGCTAGAGGCTTTTGCTCGCCATTTTTCGGTACCGTTTGTATCAAAAGCGATCACTTCTGCTTCTGTGGTGACCACAGCCACCGTACCATCGTCAGCGCCAACGCCAGCCGATAACTTGTCTTTGACCTGAACATTCCAGGCGGTTGCACCAGAGGCAAGATCGATCCTAGCGACATGACCGTTCGCTGAGGCGGCGTAGACGTTATTTCCGACTACCGCCGGCGCAAAACCGTATGAACTACCTGATCCGACAGGCGCACGCCAATCAATGGTGGCGTCTATCTTTTGCGGAAACGAAGTCAATGGCGTAGGCTCGTTCCTGTCATCAGAGTCAAATAACGAGCAGCCAACCAATACAGTGCTCAGCACAACCGCACCCACCGCCCTGACGTATCGTGATAGTCCAGAGCCAAAGGCTAACTGAGCCCGTTTATTGTCAAAGCCACTTACCTGCATTTATCCACCCAATGTGTCTATTTTCAGTTGCAAAGCGCTTGCGGTGCCTTGCTCGGCACCAAGCTTTGATAAGGCCTCACGCCATTGCTCAACGGCTTTTTGATGGTCACCTTGTGCCGCGTAGACATCGCCACGCCGGTCTGCAAACAAACCATCAAAGGCGTCTGGAGCGGATTGCAAGGCTTCTAATGCTTGGTCATATTGCTGTTGATCCAAAAGAAGACCTGCCAATCTAAGCTTTGCCACAGGCACCAATGCCTCATGCTGGCTTTGGCTCAACCAGGTCAGTGCTTTTTGTGCACCTTCGACATCGTCGCGTGCCATTAGCGCTTGTGTAGCGACAAGCGCCGCCCGACCAGCATAGTCGGTATCTGGGAAATCGGTTTTTAAGGTGTCCATGGCCGCAATGATGCGTGGCATTGAATCCGCATCAGACTCAGCACTGGCTCGCTCCAACGCCTCAAAGTAGCCCCGTGCTTGGTTGGCTTGGTTCGTTTGATACCAGTTCCATCCCTGCCACCCTAAGACAATCAAAAGCGCGATCGTTAATAGACCTAAAGTGATCGCGCCATATTTGCGCCACCACGCCTTCATCTGCTCAATCTGTTCTTGCTCTTCTAGATCGTAAGCCATTCGTCAGATCCTATCCTTAAAGTATTGTCCAAGTGCGCCAAACGGCACTCGTTGCTGCCCACCTTCGGGGGCATTTGACTCAGCACGCAACCATTTAACCGATGCCTCATTTGCAGCCAATTCGTCTTCGCCAAGAATAACCGCAAAGCGGGCGCCGCTGGCGTCTGCTCTTCGAAACTGGGCTTTAAAACCGCTGGGTCCTGCATGCACAATCACATTAGCCCCTTGGTCACGAATCGCCTCGGCCACCAGTGTGGCCTGCCGCTGCGCCTGCTCACCTTGGTGGATCACGTAGACATCACACTCGGCGGGTGGCTTTTCAGGACTGCACTGCATCCATAAATCCAGTAAACGCTCCATCCCAATGGCAAAACCCACGGCTGGTGCAGGTTTACCACCCAGCAAAGCAATCAAATCATCGTAACGACCACCACCGCAGACGGTCGCTTGAGCGCCTAGTTTGTCAGTGACCCACTCAAATACCGTGAGGTTGTAGTAATCCAAACCTCTCACCATACGCGGATTCAAGCGGTACTTCACGCCAGCTTGCGTCAAACGCTCGCACACCCCTTCAAAATGAGCCCTAGATTCATCACCCAAAAAGTCAAATAAGCGGGGTGCAGCGTCAGCCATGTCCTGCAAGGCGGGATTTTTTGTGTCTAAAACACGCAGCGGATTGGTGTAGAGCCGCCGAAGGCCATCTTCATCTAGAATATCGCGATGCTTTTCCAGGTATTCAATGAGCGCTGCTCTGTGTGCCTGACGTTCACTCAGTTGCCCCAAGGAATTGAGCTCGAGCTCAATGCCATCAATCCCCAAAAGACGCCATAGGCGGGCAGTCATTAGGATCAATTCGGCATCCACGTCCGGGCCTGGCAAGCCCAACGCTTCCACATCTAACTGATGAAACTGCCGATAGCGGCCACGCTGTGGGCGTTCGTGACGAAACACGGGTCCCATCGTAAAAATGCGGCGTGGGCGTTCGTACAGCAGATTGTGCTCGATGGCAGATCTCACCACACCAGCTGTTATTTCAGGACGCAATGTTAACGATTCGCCATTGAGCGAGTCGGTAAACGAGTACATCTCTTTTTCTACGATATCAGTGACTTCGCCGATACCGCGAGTGAACAATCGGGTCTGCTCCAAAACTGGCACCCGCATGTTCACATAACCATACTGGGCCAACCAGCCGCGCAGCACAGTTTCTAAACTCTCCCAAGCGGGAGAATCGTCAGGCAACACGTCATTCATTCCGCGTATAGCGGTCACCTTTTTGAATTCACTTGTCATGACTAAACCAATCTATGGGGAGCGGACTGCCCATGCTCATGAGCGTCCATATCGACGCTCGACATATTGCTGAACAATCACCTGAAACTCTTCGGCAATTCGGCTACCTTTCAAAGTCACCGTGCGCTCGCCGTCAACAAACACCGGAGCAGCTGGCACCTCTCCAGTGCCCGGCAGACTGATGCCAATATCAGCGTGGCGACTTTCGCCCGGACCATTGACAACACAACCCATCACAGCCACGTTCATCGACTCAACGCCAGGGAATTGATCCTTCCAAATAGGCATCTGCTCTCTCAAGTAACGCTGTATGTCATCAGCAAGCTCTTGAAACACTGTACTGGTTGTGCGACCGCAACCGGGGCAAGCAATTACCATGGGAGTGAAAGCCCGTAGCCCCATGGTTTGAAGGATCTCTTGCGCCACAACCACTTCCCGGCAACGATCGCCGCCTGGTTCGGGAGTCAACGATATACGAATCGTGTCGCCAATGCCCTCCTGCAAGAGAACGCCAAGCGCTGCCGTGGAGGCAACCACCCCTTTGGTACCCATGCCCGCTTCAGTCAAACCCAGGTGCAAGGGGTAATCGCAACGGCGTGACAGGTCTCGATAAACCGCTATTAAGTCCTGAACATGGCTCACTTTGCAAGACAAGACAATCGCATCGCCTGGCAGCCCTAAGACTTCGGCTCGCTCAGCATTGCTGATGGCCGACACCACCAAAGCTTCTCGCATCACAGCCTGAGCAGGCCAAGGATCTGGGCGCTGACTGTTTTCATCCATCATGCGTGCCAGCAACTCTTGATCGAGACTGCCCCAATTGACGCCAATGCGTACTGGCTTGTTATGTCGGCAGGCCACTTCGATCATTTGTGCGAAGTTATCGTCGCGGCGCTTTCCACCACCCATATTGCCGGGGTTGATGCGATATTTCGATAACGCCTCAGCGCACTCAGGATACTGGGTCAGTAGCTTATGGCCATTAAAGTGAAAATCACCGCAAAGTGGGACGGACACGTTCATTTTGTCCAGTTGCTCACGTATGGCTGGCACTTCTTTGGCTGCCTCGGGCGAGTTAACCGTGATGCGAACGATCTCGGAACCGGCCATGGCCAGCTCCTTTACTTGAATGGCAGTGGCTATAGCATCGGCGGTATCGGTGTTGGTCATCGACTGCACAACTACCGGGGAATCTCCACCGATCAAAACGTTGTGACCCGCCCATCCACAAGTCACCTGGCGGGTGGGTCGACGCTTAGCGGGCCCCAATGGTAGGTCGCCGTTGGTGCGGTTGACATCTGTCATGTCATCGAACTCTTTAACCAATCAGGCAGCATGGACGATGGGACAATGCCCTGCCATACAGCGATACCCAAAACCACGACGACTAAAATGACGATCAAGAAGATCCAACCCACTGAGCCGCTCGCAGGAGGGCTTTCCACAGCGTCGCCCAAGCTTCGCGTTGACGTGTGTTCGGCAAGGCCCGTTTTCAATGGAACCGAAGCAAGGTGCTCCTTGAGTGTGGGCTCAAGCGCAGTGAAATCAACATCTAAAAACTTGGCATAATTTTTAGCTAGCGTTTTTAGCCCAATACCGCTGGGCAACTGATCCCACTGTTCCGCCTCAAACGCCTCTATCGTGCGTGGGGCAAATTTCAAGCGTGCTGCCACATCTTGAACCGACAAGCCTCTAGCAATTCGAATCGTACGCAGGGCTGATAGCGCAGTCACCGGCTCAGTAGGCGGTGGTGGCGATTCCATCTTTAGTGCAACTGACTTGGGATCTTCAAGGTTCATTGTGGCAACTCCACCACTGGTATGCCGCGCAGCGAGCTATTGGCTTGCGACCCTTGCGCCTCGCGACGTTGCTTTAAACGAGTTCTGTCTTGAATGTCGCCGGCTAGTTGACCACACGCCGCGTCGATGTCATCGCCTCGGGTCTTACGAACGGTTGTCACAATGCCGGCATCTTGCAAACATTGACTAAATGCCCTGACCCGGTTGGCTGAAGAGCGAAGCAGTCCAGACTGTGGAAACGGATTAAAGGGTATCAAATTAATCTTGCACGGCACCTGCCGCGCAATTTCGATCAATTCGCGCGCGTGACTCAAATCATCGTTTACCTCTTGCAGCATGACGTATTCAAAGGTGATGAAATCACGTGGCGCATGAACAAGGTATCGATTGCAAGCGTCCATCAATTCAGCCAGCGGATACTTCTTGTTCAAAGGCACCAACCGGTCTCTTAAGGCATCGTTTGGCGCATGTAACGAAACCGCTAAAGCGACAGGGCAATCATTGGCCAGTCGGTCCATAAACGGTACGACGCCTGAGGTTGAGACAGTGACGCGACGCCTTGAAAGGCCGTAAGCGTTATCGTCCAACATCAGGCGCAATGAACCCAGCACCGCATCGTAATTGAGAAGCGGCTCGCCCATGCCCATAAACACCACGTTACTGACAATACGTTCATCAGGTAACGCGGGTCCATCGGTTGTTTTTAGACGTGTCACCGCAGCGGTTTCGGTGAGGTCATGGCGCGCCCACCACAATTGACCGATGATTTCCGCCGTCGATAAGTTACGGTTAAATCCTTGATATCCCGTGGAACAGAATGGGCAAGCCACCGTGCAGCCCGCTTGGCTTGAGATACAAAGCGTGCCTCGATCATCTTCTGGGATAAACACGGTTTCAACGGCGTTGCCCGCGCCCACGTCAAACAACCACTTGTGCGTATGATCGCGAGCGACGTGACGTGACAACACCGGCAAGCCTGAAACCGTACACTGAGTCTTCAGCCGCTCGCGAAACGCGAGCGCCAAATCAGTCATTTCCTGAAAATCCGCCACACCCCTCTGGTGTATCCAACGGGACAACTGCTTGGCGCGAAATGGTTTATCACCCCAACCAGCGATCAGCTCAGCCAGCGCCTTTTGATCCAGTCCCATCAAATTAATGGGTGGATCAGTTGGGGCCATCTTCGGCTTAACGGCGGTCGCTGGTTGAGCGTCACTCATCTTGTTGCAATCAAAAACGATGGTTACACAACCAAACTATCGGCTGTGAATGTTCATTTCAGGGAAGAAAAAAGCAATTTCAGTTTGCGCGGTTTCTGGCGCATCTGAACCATGCACAGCATTGGCATCAATGCTTTCTGCGAAGTCACCACGAATAGTGCCTTTGTCAGCCTTCTTGGGATCAGTGGCGCCCATTAAATCACGGTTGGTTTGAATCGCATTTTCACCTTCAAGCACCTGCACGAATACGGGGCCTGACACCATGAAGTCCACAAGATCCTTGAAGAAAGGACGCTCTTTGTGAACTGCGTAAAACCGCCCAGCGTCTTCGCGCGAAAGCTGCATCATTCGAGCTGCGATCACCTTTAAACCAGCCTGCTCAAACCGAGCAACAATTTGACCGACGACATTTTTTGCAACGGCATCGGGTTTAATGATCGACAATGTACGTTCTACAGACATGCAATGCTCCAGTAATTCGTAATAAAAACAACCACTTTGGTTAAGTTTTGAGTAATTTTTCCTAGCCGGCCATTCTAGCACGGCACAGATGACCGCTAGCCTTTAAAATGGTGCTTTGCAGAGGTTGTCGCACCGCCCATAAAGGCCGACAAACCCCGCCAACAGTTGCCCCCTTCACTTTAGACGGCTTATTAGCCCGGACGCATCACCATTTATGACCCAAGAGAACCCTTCCACCGCCGACAGCTTATCCAAAAGCTTTGAACCTGCAGAAATTGAATCTCGTTGGTATCCCAAATGGGAGAATGCAGGCTACTTTCAAGCAGGCAAACACGTCACTGAAGCTGCGACACAAGAGACCGGCTCTTATGTGATTCAGTTCCCGCCACCCAATGTGACTGGCACACTACACATGGGTCATGCCTTTAATCAAACTATCATGGATGGCTTGATTCGTTACCACCGCATGCTGAATAACGATACGGTATTCGTGCCCGGCACTGACCATGCAGGGATTGCCACCCAGATTGTGGTGGAGCGTCAACTTGACGCTCAGAAAATTACCCGCCATGACCTTGGCCGCGAAAAATTCACAGAAAAAGTCTGGGAATGGAAAGCGCAGTCGGGTGGCACCATCACCAACCAGGTTCGGCGCTTAGGTGCGTCGGCCGACTGGCCGCGCGAGTACTTCACCATGGACGTAAAAATGTCCGAAGGTGTTGTTGAGACTTTCGTACGCCTTTTTGAACAGGGCCTAATCTATCGCGGCAAGCGCTTGGTTAATTGGGACCCACAGCTTCTCACCGCAGTTTCTGACCTCGAAGTAAAAATGGTCGAGACCGAGGGATCGCTGTGGCATATTTGCTATCCCTTTGCCGAAGGCCCTCAAACCATTGCACAAGACGGACAGACCATGTCACTTCCGGGTCTGACGATCGCGACCACGCGACCTGAGACCATGCTAGGCGACGCCGCCCTATGCGTTCATCCGGAAGACACGCGCTACCAACACCTGGTCGGGCAAATGGTGACGTTACCGCTTTGCGACCGTCAAATCCCCATCATTGCCGACGATTTTGTTGACCCGGCCTTCGGTACCGGAGTCGTCAAAATTACCGGCGCTCATGATTTCAACGACTATGCTTGCGCGATGCGTCACGGTCTGCCGCTAATCGAAATCTTGACACTTGACGCCCGCATCAACGCGAATGCACCTGACGCATTCCAGGGCATGGACCGCTTCGCTGCTCGTGATGCAATCGTTCAAGCACTCGAAGCCGAGGGCTCTTTAGTCAAAGTAGAGCCACACACATTGACCCAACCTAGAGGCGACCGAACCAATGTCGTGCTCGAGCCTATGTTGACCGATCAGTGGTTTGTCGCCATGAGTAAGCCTGCCCCAGCTGGCACTCTGCACCCAGGACGCAGCATCACGGAAGTCGCGCTCGACGTGGTTAAAACCGGTCAAGTGCAGTTCTTTCCCTCAAACTGGACGACAACCTACAACCAGTGGCTAGAAAACATTCAAGACTGGTGTATCTCTCGCCAACTGTGGTGGGGTCACCAGATTCCTGCTTGGTACGGCGAGGACGGTCGCGTATTTGTCGCGCGGGACGAATCAACGGCCTATGAACAAGCCAAAGCGACCGGCTACAAAGGCACATTGACTCGCGATCCGGACGTTCTAGACACTTGGTTTTCTTCTGCGCTTGTGCCGTTCACCACTTTCGGCTGGCCCGAGCAGACCCCAGACTTAGACAAATACCTGCCATCGAATGTTTTGGTCACGGGCTTTGACATTATCTTTTTTTGGGTCGCTCGTATGGTGATGATGACCACTCACTTAACCGGCAAAGTACCCTTCCACCACGTGTACGTTCACGGCCTGATTCGTGACGCGGAAGGCCAAAAAATGAGCAAATCCAAGGGCAACACCTTGGATCCAGTAGATCTAATCGATGGCATCGATTTGGAAGGCCTAGTGCAAAAGCGCACCTTCGGGCTGATGAACCCTAAGCAAGCCACCGCCATTGAAAAAGCAACGCGCAAGCACTACCCAGACGGCATTCCCTCATTTGGCACAGACGCGCTACGGTTCACCATGGCTGCCTACGCATCGCTGGGTCGAAACATCAACTTTGATTTGAAGCGTTGCGAGGGTTACCGCAACTTTTGCAACAAACTTTGGAATGCGGCGCGCTTTGTCCTGATGCACACCGAATCGCATCCAACCGCAGCAAACGTGGAGCAGCCCACTGGCTTGCCCGAACGTTGGATCCTTAGCCGACTCGAGGCCGTCAAGCTCGAAGTCACCAAAGGATTCGCCGACTATCGTTTTGACAACATCGCCAACGCGCTCTATCACTTTGTGTGGGATGAATACTGCGACTGGTATTTGGAATTGGCCAAGGTTCAACTGCAGTCAGACGACGAAGCCACACGGACTTCTTGCCGCGCCACACTCATCGGTGTGCTGGAAGAAATCTTGCGACTTCTGCATCCCATCACACCTTTTATTACCGAAGAGCTTTGGCAAAAGGTGTCATTAGTGGCTGGCACTCGTGAGGCTCAATCAGATACCAGCATCTGCATTCAGCCCTATCCCGCGCCCGTCCCGACACGAGTTGATGCCGATGCTCAAGCTGAATTTGGTGCGCTCAAAGCGGGCATCGAAGCCATTCGAGCACTTCGTAGTGAGATGCAGCTTTCGCCAGCCACACGCGTGCCGTTAGTCGTGCAAGGCAACCGCGAGCAACTGACCGCGCAAGCGCCGTACCTGGCATCTCTGGCCAAGCTAAGTGGCGTATCGGTCGTTGACGCATTGCCCGAGGATAGCGGCGCGCCCGTACAAGTGGTCGGTGAAACGCGGCTCATGTTAGAGGTCGAAATCGATGTCGATGCGGAACGTGCTCGCTTAGATAAAGAAATTGCCCGTTTGCAAGCCGAAATTGCCAAGGCACAAGGCAAACTTTCAAACCAAGCCTTTGTCGACAAAGCGCCACCAACCGTGGTCGCCCAAGAAAAAGAACGCCTGGGTCAGTTTTCTGACACGCTTGCCAAGGTTCAGTCCCAGCGTCAACGGCTTGCTTAAAGAAAAAGCACCTCAAATCGTCTTTTAGGCGGTCGCGACGACCTTTTTATCGCGATTTGAGGTGCTTTAAAAACTTCTCATCCGCAGCGCTGAGTAGTCCCTGTGCCCTAGCCTTTTCAACCAAGTCCGGGCGGTGGGTCGCCGTGATAGCCAGCGACTGCTCGCGTCGCCAACGCGCGATATTCAAGTGATGGCCTGACTTGAGCACATCTGGGATTGGTTTGCCATCCAAAATTTCGGGACGTGTGTAGTGGGGGCTATCTAACAGACCACTGAGGCTATCTTGAAATGAGTCTTGATCATGTGAAGCCTGCT
>JAWOGG010000225.1:0-8576 GCA_046497085.1 Orrella sp. | reverse complement strand
ACATTATCCGCGCCTGTGAAGCGCCCAACGTGTTGCCATCGTCGACGAATCCAACCCGTCCTTACACGGTCAATACCATTGACGAGCATTTGGACATGTTGATGGTTTGCCATCACTTAGATGCCTCTATTGCAGAGGACATTGCCTTTGCGGAAAGTCGTATCCGTCGCGAGACGATTGCGGCAGAGGATATTCTGCACGACATGGGGGCATTCTCTATGATCGCCTCTGACAGTCAGGCCATGGGCCGGGTCGGTGAGGTGATTATGCGTACTTGGCAAACCGCCCACAAAATGAGAGAGCAACGTGGTTCGCTCTCTTCCCCCGGTTGCAGCGATCCCGCCGAATACGATAACGCCCGTATCAAACGATACATTGCCAAGTACACAATCAACCCAGCAATCACTCACGGTATTGCGCATGAGGTCGGCTCGTTAGAGGTCGGTAAGCTGGCTGATCTGGTGATTTGGCGGCCTGCTTTTTTTGGGGTGAAACCCACCACGGTGATCAAAGGCGGCATGATTGCCATGGCATTGATGGGTGACCCCAATGGGTCTATCCCAACGCCTCAGCCGGTGCACTATCGCCCCCAATTTGGGGCAGCAGGTCGGGCTTTGTTTGAAACCAGTCTGACCTTTATGTCGCAGGCGGCTGTGCAGGCTGATGTGGCTTCCCAACTAGGCCTACAAAAGAGGGTCGCAGCTGTGCATGGCGTTCGCCAGATATCTAAGGCGGACATGAAGCTCAATGACGCGACGCCCAAGATAGTGGTCCATCCTGAAAACTACAAGGTGTATGCCGATGGACAGTTGCTTGAGTGCGAGCCGGCGACGGTATTGCCGATGGCGCAACGGTATTTTCTTTTCTAGCCATGGCGATCCTCTTTCAACAAAAGCACCACATCGACGCTAACGCTTTGCCTGCCGGCATTGAAACCCTGTCGTTGACTTGTGCCGACCGCCAACGTAGCCGTTTGGCTGCCATGTTGGCAAGCGGCCGAGCGGCGGCGATTGTCTTGCCTCGTGGTCAAACACTACAGGCAGATGATGTGCTGATCAGCACTTGCGGACAATTGCTACGCATTCACGCCGCAGCGCAACCTTTGATGTGTGTGCAGGCTGACAACGCGTTTGAGTTAATGCGGATCACCTATCACCTCGCCAATCGGCATGTGAAAGCCATGCTCTCGCCTGACGCGATTTTTTTTGAACCCGACACGGTGTTGGCCCAAATGGTCTTGCGACTTGGGGGTCAGGTGAGCTCGGTGACTCGACCTTTTATACCCGAAGCCGGTGCCTATGCCGCAGAGGGTGAGCATGGCCACAGTCATGGCCATAACCATAGCCACGGCGAACCCATGGCGCTTGACGATCAGATGGGACAAGTCGGTGAGGCGTTGTCGGTGGCAGCCCATAAAAGGCGAACAGATGGCGTCAAGTAGCTTGCCACCGGGTGAAGTCACTCCGGGTGCTGAGTGGCTAGACGCTATGCATTTGGCTAGTCCGTCGTTGCCCGTTGGTGGATTCGCTTATTCACAAGGTTTGGAACAAGCGCACGCGTCTGGTTTGGTTAGTGATAAGGCGAGCGCTCAGGTTTGGATTGGTGATGTATTGCTTTTGATACTGGCACGTCAAGAGTTACCTGCTTGGCTCGCTTGTTTCAGACATACGCGACGTCAAGACTGGCAATCAGTGATGGCCCTGACAGATGATCTGGCGGCTTTACGTGAAACGGCGGAGTTGCGGCTTGAATCGCGACAAATGGCTTATTCGATGATTCGACTTTACGCGCAGTGGTTGCCAGAAGGATTTCCAGAGGCGATCAAGCCGTCAGAGCAAGTAAAGGCCAAATTGGCCACCAACTACACCATGGCCCACGCTGTGTTGTGCGGATTACGCTTGACTGATGAACGCATTGGCTTAACTGCATTTGTATGGTCTTGGCTAGAGAACCAAGTATTGGCCGCCATCAAAACCGTACCGCTCGGTCAGTTGGATGGGCAGGCATTGCTACACGAATTAAAGCCCAGCGTGACGCAGGCGATGACCATTGCGCAAGAAACGCCATTGGACTTGGCGGCTAGCGCACCCATCGGACTGGCGATGATTAGTAGTCAGCACGAAACGCAATACTCCCGTTTATTTAGAAGTTAGGAATTGAACATCATGACAAAAACACCTCTGAGAGTGGGTATTGGCGGGCCTGTGGGTTCGGGTAAAACCACATTGGTTGAGATGTTGTGCAAGCGTATGCGCGACAAATGGCAATTGGCGGTGGTGACCAACGACATCTACACCAAAGAAGACGAACGCTTATTGGTCGCGGCCGACGCTTTATCGGCTGATCGCATCATGGGGGTCGAGACGGGCGGTTGTCCGCACACGGCGATTCGTGAAGACGCTTCGATCAATTTGGAGGCTATCGATCGCATGCAACAACGGTTTGACGATTTAGACCTGATATTTGTCGAGTCCGGTGGGGACAACTTAGCAGCGACTTTTAGCCCTGACCTTTCAGATCTGACCATTTACGTGATCGATGTTGCCGGCGGAGAAAAAATTCCTCGTAAAGGTGGACCAGGCATCACTCGCAGTGATTTGTTGGTGATCAACAAAATCGATTTGGCGCCTTATGTCGGCGCTGATTTGGAGATCATGCGTCACGACACCGCTCAAATGCGTCCAGACCGTGACTGGGTCATGACGGATTTGAAACGCGGTCAAGGACTAGACACGGTGATTGCCTTTATTGAACAAAAGGGGTGTCTTGGTGTGTTGTGAAGGGTGATCAATCGTTGAGTCAGTCTATGGGATGCCAATGAACCCAACCATCTTCTAGCCATTGCTCCAAGGTCTCATAAATATCAGGCGTCAGACGTCTCTGAGTGCGAGTGTCTAGGGTTATCTTTCGATCGTTGGCCAAGCGCTTTAATAGCGCGGTAGCGGGCACACCTGCGGGCTCGCCATTGATAAATAAGCGTTGTTTCCAATAGATCAGACGGGTGCGCCGGTCGAGCCGTAACTCGCCAACTCGGTCAGGATCCAAGGTTTGATCTGAAGGTTCGAAGCGCGCGAGTTGATTGGGTTCGGTTAACCAACACCCCATGCTTTCGGCGGCTAACGCAGGGGTGACGTTGATGCGTGCAACGCTGGCTATAGCGGCTTTAAGTAAATGCTCCGGAAGGGCAGCTGGATCGCTGACTGCTAACTGATTAGGATCGGTGAACGGGCGCATCAATGCGGCTGGCGCGGTGAGGGCGATATCGTCTGCTGCGGCCTCGAGCAGACGCTGAGCCATCATGGTTCCAGTGGGTGCCTTAAAGCCGACTGAAAGCGTCATACAGTCATCGTCAACGGCGACCCCATCGTGGGCTGCATTAGGCGGCAAGTAGAGCATGTCACCGGGTTCAAGCACGACATCGTATTCAGGCTCAAAGTTCGATAGGATTTTTAATGGCAGGTCGGCGACCAGTGACAAGTCCTTTTGTTGGCTAAATCGCCAGCGGCGGCGGCCTTGTGCTTGGATTAAGAAGACGTCGTAGCTGTCAAAGTGTGGACCGACCCCGCCGCCTGTGCTGGCTATGCTGATCATGAGATCGTCTAGTCGTGCTGATGGGACAAAATTAAAGCGATAGAGCAAGTCAGCCGCTTGCTCGTTGTGCAGGTCAACGCTTTGTACCAATAGTGTCCAGTCAGGCTTGGTCTTAGCCGGTAGGCGCGCCAGAGGGCCTGACTTCATGGCCCAGCTCGGCCCATCGCGCCAAATCAGACGTGACTCAACGTCGTCTTGGCGACTCAGTTTTTTTAATGCCGTAACCGTCATAGGTGGTTTTAAGTCAGGCAGCGCCTGCCGCACCAGAAGTGGCTGCTTTTGCCAATGACGCCGCATGAATTGGGCAGCGGTTAAGCCGCCGAGTAGAGTCAGGGGTTGGCGGGTGGGATCAATCGATGCGATCATGTCAGTTTCCGTTTGAGCTCATAAAGCGCTTGCAAGGCGTCTCTTGGGCTCAGACTGTCGGGATCAATGTCGGTCAAGGCCTGAGTCAGTTCAGCCTCAGTTTGCTGCTGTTCATGTGCCGCTTCGCGATCATTGTCCCCATCGGTTTGCGAGGGGCTGGCGAATAAGCCTAATTGCGGCGATGGTGTGCCTTGCGCCTCAAGGCGTTCGAGCTCACGGCTGGCGTGTCGGATGACGCTTGTGGGTATGCCGGCTCTTTGCGCGACTTGAATGCCGTAGCTGCGGCTAGCCGGACCGTCACGCACTTCGTGTAAGAACACAATGCCAGCCGGTGAGTCGGCCGCCGCTAAGTGAACGTTGGCGGCACACGCGTTGTCTGAAGGTAGGCGTGTCATCTCAAAATAGTGGGTGGCAAACAAGGTCAGTGCGCGGTTATGAGTCAATAAGCGATGAGCAATGGCCCAAGCCAAGGCCAAGCCATCGTAGGTGGATGTGCCACGACCAATTTCATCCATGATGACCAGGCTGTGAGCGGTGCTCGCAGCAAGAATGGCAGAGGCCTCAGTCATCTCCATCATGAAGGTTGAGCGCCCACCAGCCAAGTCATCAGCGGCACCGATGCGGGTGAAAATCCGATCGATGGTGCCGATTTCGGCGCGGTGAGCCGGGACAAAGCTACCTACTCTAGCGAGTAAGACAATTAACGCGACTTGGCGCATGTAGGTCGACTTACCACCCATATTGGGTCCGGTGACGATGAGCAGCGATCGTTGCGCGCTCATGCTGCAATCGTTTGGCGTGAAGCGTTCGATACTGCGCTCGACCGTTGGGTGACGGCCAGCCTCGATGTCAATATTGGCGGTTGAGACCAGTTGTGGGGCGACCCAGTTGTTGAGTGCGGCGTGCTTGGCTAGTGCGGCGGTTGCATCGATCTCAGCCAACGCCAGGCTCGCTTGGTTAAAAACGACCACCCACTCGTTCAGTGTCTGCAAGAGCTGCTCGTAGAGCCATTTCTCGCGTGCCAGTGAGCGGTCTTGGGCGGAGAGTATTTTGTCTTCCCAGGACTTGAGCTCCGGTGTGATGTAACGCTCGGCATTTTTTAAGGTTTGCCGACGTCGATAGTCATCGGGCACTTTGTCTAACTGTCCGCGGGTTACTTCAATGAAAAAGCCATGCACGCGGTTGTATTCCACGCGTAGGTTGGCGATGCCGGTGCGGGCTTTTTCTCGGGTTTCAATATCGATCAGGACGTTGCCTTGATCGCTAGAAAGGGTCCTGAGTTCGTCTAGCTCGGCATCGTAACCGCTGGCGATGACGCCACCATCACGGATTTGCAAAGCGGGTTCTGGGGCGATGGCGCTGGCCAGCAGATCAATGGCTTGGGGGTCGATGTTTAATTGTGAGATCCATTGCGCCAAGCTTGGTTGATCACTTGGGTCAAAGCGCTGCAGCGCTTGGTGCAGGTCCGGCAGATCTTTTAAGGCGTCACGCAAACTCGCGAGTTCGCGAGGCCGGACGGTTTTAAGGGCGATGCGGGTGGTGATGCGTTCAAGGTCGGGCCAATTTGATAACCATTCAGTGAGTTTGGCCAAACAACCGGGCTCGGGTTCGGCCAGAAAACGTGCAACAGCTTGCTGGCGGGTTAAGACCGCCTCGTTATGGCGCAGCGGGTGATGTAGCCAACGGCGCAAGAGACGGCTGCCCATGGGTGTGGCGCAGTGATCGAGTAAGGAAAACAGGGTGGGTGAAGACTCGCCTGAGATCGTCTCACTGATTTCTAAGTGACGACGGGTGGCTGGGTCCATCATGATGTAGTCGCCCGAACGTTCAACTTTCAGGTCGCGCACATGCGTCAACGCTTGCGCTTGGGTCCTTGTAGCGTAGCGCAATAGGGCGCCGGCCGCACTGATGCCTGCTTCCAAATCACTTAGATCAAAACCGGTCAATGAGTCGACCGCGAAATGTCGGCAAAGTTGATTCTCGGCATCTTTTTGTTCGAAATGCCAAGGTGGCACTAAACCACGAGCGCAGCCAGCAGGAGGCGCGTGTGATTGATCTTCGCTGATGATCAATTCGGCTGGTTCAATACGATGTAAGGTTGCGTCGATTAGAGCGGTGCTGCATTCGGTGACGCGTAACTCGCCGCTCGCGAGGTTTAACCAAGCCACGCCTGCTAAACCTGAGGGCTTGCCCGCACGCATAGGTTGCCAGAGGGCGGCTAGGCAGCGGTCAGATTTCGCTGGCAACAGGGCTTCATCCGTTAACGTACCGGGCGTGATGATGCGAACGATTTTGCGCTCGACAGGCCCTTTGCTCGTGGCAGGATCACCAATCTGTTCACAAACGGCGACTGACTCGCCTAGTGCCACGAGCTTGGCCAAGTATTGCTCGACTGCATGGACGGGCACACCCGCCATAGGTATCGGTACCCCGTTTGATGTGCCGCGTTTGGTCAGCGTCAAACCGAGCAGCCGTGCGCCTTTTTCCGCGTCTGCGTAAAAGAGCTCGTAGAAGTCACCCATCCGATAGAAAAGCAGCAGCTCGCCCGCCTCTTCTTTTAGACGGAAAAACTGTTGCATCATGGGGGTGTGCGAGGAATTATCGACCTTACTCATTTAAAACAATCACTTATCATTTGTTCTGCTACATGCATGACGTTATCTTGGGGCGTCAATTTAAGCCATTATCCTCCATACTTTTTAGATTCTTCGTGATGAGTCAACAGTTTATGGTCTGTTCCATGGACTAAGAGTGCATTTGTTTCTTGGTATCTAAGCGTGTCTTTGGCAAACAAAAACGGATTAGGGGTTTGCCTTGAGGCGATTGAAGGCGATAACCCCCCTTACTAGCGAGGCAACGCGGTAGACTTTTAATTTTGCCTTTCGGTGATAGCTGACATGATCAACAAAATCGTTTCGACAGTGCAAGAAGCAGTGGCTGGTATCCAAGACGGGTCCACAGTGCTTGTCGGTGGCTTTGGGGGAGCGGGACAACCCATGGCGCTGATAGACGCCTTGATTGAGCAAGGTGCTAAGGACTTGACCATTGTGAACAACAACGCGGGAAATGCTGACATTGGTTTGGCGGCGTTGATGAAAGCAGGTCAAGTCAAAAAAATCATTTGTTCGTTTCCACGCCAAGCAGATTCCTACGTGTTTGATGAGCTCTACCGCGCCGGTAAGTTGGAGCTTGAGTTGGTGCCGCAAGGCACGCTCGCTGAACGCGTGCGCGCCGGTGGCGCTGGCATTGGTGGCTTTTATACGCGCACTGGCTTAGGCACGATGTTGGCCGAGGGTAAAGAGGTGCGCAACATCGATGGTGTTGATTTCCTATTTGAGTTGCCCATCGTCGCCGACGTTGCTTTGATCAAAGCCAAGAAGGGCGATCGTTGGGGCAATTTGGTCTACAACAAAACTGCTCGTAATTTTGGGCCGGTGCATGCGACGGCAGCCAAGTTAACCATTGCACAAGTCGATGAGGTCGTGCAGTTAGGCGAGCTTGATCCAGAAGCGGTGGTGACCCCCGGTATTTACGTGAAGCGCATCGTGCGTGTTGAGTCCTAGGAGGCAAAAAGATGAAGCGTTTATCAAGAGATGAGATTGCCCAGCGACTCGCGCGTGATATTCCCGAGGGCGCCTATGTGAACTTGGGGATTGGTTTGCCAACCAAGGTAGGTAATTACTTGCCAGCGGATAAAGAAATATTTCTGCAAAGTGAGAACGGCGTTCTAGGGATGGGCCCGGCACCTGCTAAGGGTGAAGAAGACTGGGACTTGATCAATGCCGGCAAACAAGCGGTGACGTTGTTGCCGGGTGGCAGTTATTTTCATCATGCTGATTCGTTTGCCATGATGCGTGGCGGTCACTTGGATATTTGCGTGCTAGGGGCGTTTCAAGTGTCGCAACAGGGTGATTTGGCCAACTGGCACACAGGTGAGCCTGACGCGATTCCAGCCGTGGGTGGTGCGATGGATTTGGCCATTGGGGCTCGCTCGGTCTACATCATGATGGAGCTTTTGACCAAAGACGGCCAGTCGAAACTGGTGCCAGAGTGTACTTATCCTCTGACCGGATTGCGTTGCGTTTCACGGGTCTACACCGATTATGCGGTGTTTGAGATCCAAGCAAGTGGTGGCGTCAAAGTGATTGATGACTGCTCTGGTGCGGGTCAAGAGGAGCTTTTAAAGCTCACAGGCTTGCCTTTGGTTTTTGATTAATCGACAAGCTTGTTAAGCCTGTCTGCGTCGAGTGAACCGTCATCGGTTTGCTCGACTTTTTTACCCATGGATTCAACCGCTCGGCATAGCTCGGCGATACGTGCGTCTTGGCGAGCCGTATGGTCAATCAGTTCGTGTAAGACTTTGACCAGCGGATCGGTATCATCGGCTTCGACTCCGTAGGCAGAAAAGTCACTGCTTGATTGGCTGCTTACTCGCGCGGTCTCCTGGGAAGACAACATGTCTTGAAGAGGCTTTGGATCTAGCTTGCCTTCTTCACAATGGGCGGCTGAACGGGGGTTGCCTGTGGGGCTTGCTTGATTGTTCACTGATTGGGCGTCATTAGGCTTGTCTTGATGTTTGTCTTGGCGCATGTCTTGTGGATGGCCCACTAGCGTTTGAT
>JAWOGG010000281.1:0-6337 GCA_046497085.1 Orrella sp. | reverse complement strand
CAAGACCCACAGGACAAGTTGCAATTGTCTTTAAACAAGCTGCAACTGAGACAATGGCTAAACATCATCCGCTCTCAGTACAAAGTGGCTCAATGGCCACTATCGGCCTGGCCAAGTTGGTTAGAAGAAGACCCAACCATTGGGCCGAACGTCACCGACAATTCGTTGTTGCACTGAGGCGATTGTCATGTGTTGGGTCCAATGTCTCGAGTCCGAACATTGTGAGAAGTGGTGCCGGTGAAAGGAGTCGAACCCTCGACCTTCGCATTACAAGTGCGCTGCTCTACCAACTGAGCTACACCGGCACGGTTGGTTTTGAGTAACCTCAAAACCTAAAACGACCCGTATTGTAAAAGAAAAACCGACGACTTATTTGACTATCTTTAATTGCGGTCGTTTGCTTTTCTCTTTTGCTGAATTTTCCTCGTCAGAAGAGGCTTCAGCGGGTCCATCAGCGTCGCTAATCGAGGCAGCAGATGGGTTGGGCGTGGCAGTGGATGCCTCCACTTCAAAACCCATCCCTGTGCCCGTTTCACGCGCATAAATTGCAGTCACGGCACCGACTGGCGCCCAAATGGTTTCGGTTTTTCCGCCGAATCTTGCTTGAAACTCTATGAACTCATTGCCCATGACCAAGCGGTTGGTGGCTGACTCGCCAATATTGAGCGTGATCTGACCGTCACGCACAAAATTAACCGGCACACGGGTGTGCTCATCAACCTGCACCACGATGTGTGGTGTAAAACCGTTGTCAGTACACCACTCGTGCAGTGCACGTAAAAAGTAAGGCTTGGTAGAAGTTTCAGCCATAGAATCTCACTGACCCGTTTGAACTATCGACGCATCACTTTTTCTGAAGGGGTCAATGCCTCGATGTATGCCGGCCGTGAAAATAAACGCTCGCCATATTTCTGGATAGGCGCTGCTGTTTTAGGCAGCTCAACACCGTAGTGATCTAGACGCCAAAGCAGCGGTGCCATGGCAACATCAAGCATCGAAAACTCTTCACCGAGCATGTACTTGTTCTTTAACAGTAACGGCGCAAGTTGTGACAAACGATCACGAATGGCTGCACGCGCTGCGTCTAAGCGCTTGGTATCGGCTCGAGCTGTCCTGTCCTCAAGAACCGAGACGTGCACAAACAATTCTTTTTCGAAGTTGAACAAGAACAAACGCGTACGAGCCCGCATGACAGGATCAGCCGGCATCAGTTGTGGATGAGGAAATCGCTCATCGATGTACTCATTGATGATGTTTGATTCGTAAAGAATCAAATCACGCTCTACGAGAATGGGCACTTGGCCATAAGGATTCATGACACTGATGTCTTCAGGCTTGTTATACAAGTCGATGTCTTGCACCTCGAAGTCCATATCCTTCTCATACAGCGCAAAACGGCAACGATGTGAAAAGGGGCAGGTAGTGCCGGAGTAAAGGACCATCATGGTAGCTGTACCATCCTAATGTCAAAAAACCAAATTAGAAAAAAACAAAAGCCAGCGCCAGCAACTGCGGGCGCTGGCCGACAAACAGACAATTATTTAATGTGCTTCCAGTAGGATGCGTTCAGTCGCCACGCAACCACAAAGAACAATCCTAGAAAGATTAACACCCAAACGCCGATTTGTTTGCGCTTAAGCTGGGCTGGCTCTGCCATCCAAGTCATGAAAGCCGCAATATCTGCCGCTTGACTCTCGTATTGAGCTGCACGGGCAGGGTCCAAGGCCTTGAACTTATGGGTCTCAGAAGCTGATCCCGTATAGTCAGTCAATGGCTCGACGGAAGTCTCCCAGTAGCCTTCTGCGTCATAGACCGTCGTCACGCGCTCCCACTCTGAACCGCCATCAGGTTCTGCAGGCTGAACAACTGTTCTGGTCATTTCCCGTGGTCCTTGTAGCTCCCATAAAACATGGGGCATACCGGCGTTCGGGAATGCCAAGTTGTTCCAACCCGTTGGCTTGCTGGTGTCGCGATAAAACGTGCGCAAGTAGGTGTAAATGTAATCACCGCCTGGTGGGCCAGCATTGATCGACTTTGCACGAGCAATCACTGAGAGGTCGGGTGCTGGCGCACCAAACCAGGCCTTACCATCTTCGGCTGTCATGGCGATCGTCATGACATCACCCACTTTTTCACCGGTGAAAAGCAAGCTCTCCTTGATTTGCGCATCCGTCAAACCAATGTCACGTAGCTTGTTGTAACGCATGGATTTGGCGCTGTGACAGTTCAAGCAATAGTTAACAAACAACTTTGCACCGTTTTGTAAGGCAGCATTGTCGTTTAGGCGATTTGGTGCCGTATCCAAAGGATAATCACCGCCCGCAGCCACCGCCACCGTGCAGGTGAGCGATAGGGCGAGGGCACTAATAAATTTTCTAATCATTCTCATCACGTCTCTCGCAAGCTTAATGGGCATGGAACACAACACGGTCCGGCACCGGCTTGAACTGGCCCATTCGACTCCACACAGGCATCAAGAAAAAGAATGCCAAGTAGATCACTGTACCGATTTGCGACATCAGGTTAAACACATCTGATGGTGCCTGCGTACCGAGATAGCCCAAGATCAAGAAATTGACAAAGAAAATGCCATAGAGCCACTTGTGCCAACCTGGACGGTAGCGGATTGAACGCACTGGGCTGTAATCAAGCCATGGTAGGAAGAAAAGCAGTACAACCGCACCACCCATCGCAACCACGCCCCAGAACTTGGCATCAATCATGCGCAAGGAAACAGCAACAAGCAGCAAGACCACAGGAACGATGATCTTCATGATCCCCTTGGTCTTAAAGAACATTGTGATAGCGGCAATCACAGATGCGCCGGCAAGGATCCAAGTAAATTCGTCAGTCGTGGCACGCAGCATTGAATAAAAGGGCGTGAAATACCAAACAGGCGCAATGTGTGCCGGTGTCTTCAATGGATCAGCAGGGATGAAGTTGTTGAACTCCAAGAAGTAGCCGCCCATCTCTGGCGCAAAAAACACAATGGCCATAAAGATGATGAAGAACCCAGCCACACCCAAAATGTCATGCACAGTGTAGTAAGGGTGGAACGGAATTCCATCCAAAGGACGGCCATGCTTGTCTTTCTTTTCTTTGATGTCGATACCGTCGGGGTTATTTGATCCGACTTCGTGCAAGGCAACGATGTGCGCTGCAACCAAACCAACCAACACCAGCGGAATAGCAATCACATGGAAGGCAAAGAATCGATTCAACGTTGCGTCTGAGACCACATAATCGCCGCGTATCCAAATGGCCAACTCGGGTCCGATGAACGGTATGGCAGCAAACAGGTTGACGATCACCTGAGCACCCCAGTAAGACATCTGGCCCCACGGCAACAGGTAACCAAAGAAGGCTTCCGCCATCAAACAGAGGAAGATGCCAACACCAAAAATCCACACCAATTCGCGCGGCTTACGGTAAGAACCATAAATGAGCGCACGTGTCATGTGCAGATAGACCACCACAAAGAACATGGACGCGCCGGTTGAGTGCATGTAACGCATAAACCAACCACCGGGCACTTCACGCATGATGTATTCAACGGAATCAAAAGCGTGTGCAGCGTCGGGTTTATAGTGCATCACCAAAAAAATGCCCGTCACAATCTGCAGGGCAAGTACCAATGTGGCGAGTGAGCCAAAGAAGTACCAAAAGTTGAAATTCTTTGGCGCGTAGTACTCAGATAAGTGCGCTTTGATGGTCGAAGTAAAGGGGAATCGGTGGTCAACCCACCCTAGCGCCCCTGTTGTCTCGACTTGTTTTTCGCCAGCCATGAAACGGTTCCTCTTAATCTTTCGATGTCAGTTCGTCTAATGAATCAATCACGCCTGATTTAGGCGGGGTTGTCCTCATCGACACCAATCAAAATCCGGGTGTCGCTAACATATTGGTAAGGTGGCACTTCTAAGTTATCCGGCGCGGGTTTGTTCTTGAACACCCGGCCAGCCATGTCAAACGTTGATCCATGGCAAGGGCACAGACTGCCGCCTTCCCAATCATTTGGCAGACTAGGCTGAGAACCCGTCTCTAATTTGGGTGTTGGCGAGCAGCCAAGGTGAGTACAGATTGCCACCCCAACCCAAACGTCTGGTTCGCGCGAGCGCCATTCATTTTTTGCGTATGGCGGTGTGTAGCCTGGACGGTCAGAATTAGGGTCGGCCAACTCATCATTGATTTTTGAGAGTGATGCCACCTGTTCAGGCGTGCGGCGCACAACCCAGACAGGTTTACCGCGCCATTCATAAGTGCGCATCTCACCCGGTGCAATGGCGCTGATGTCGACTTCAACCGGCGCACCAGCAGCTTTGGCCTTCTCTGATGGCGCAAAACTACCAGCAAATGGCAATGCCAAAGCGGCACCCGCAACGCCACCGACAGCACAGGTCGCGCCAATCCAAAAGCGTCTTGAGGGATCTGGGGGTAGATTAAGAGGCGCCGAACCTTCCTCGTCTTGCTTTACGGTCGTATCCTGACTCATTACTCCATCCTTGTGTTGCGCTGACGACGCGAATGGCCGTCCGGTCATGTATCTACTAAATCTTTTGCGTCGTATTATAAACGTTCTGCATAGAGACCGCCTGTTACATTCGTGAGCGTCGGCGTAATTGCCTTACCAGATCTTTTTGGATCCCTGTTAGACGCTTTTTTGCCTAAATCATCGGACAAATAAATCAACCACAGCTTCCTTCATTTTTTAAATCATATTGATTATGGGCTTAGACTCCCACTCACCTAGCTATTCACCCGCAAAAGACTTGGTTTTAAGCCACGAAATCGGTATCAAGACGTGAACTCTGTTTTAAAGTCGCCCATAAATGTTGGTTCGATCATGAGTCCAGCCCCTAGTAAAACCCGTGTTCTCGAAAATAAAAAATACATTCAATTCATATGGTTAGGAATTTCATAAGGGTGTTTCTCTGACCCTTTAGGCATTCTTTAGACTACAGCTGAACGACTAAAGCGGTCGCAGCGGTCACTCTTGTTACGTCTAAGGTTCCGTAGAGCAAAATCAGGGATTTGTGAAATACATAGACCCAATCTGGCCCAGAACCTTCAGCTCAAAACGACACAGAGGATCCCCAACCGTCCTTTCCAACTTCATTAGGGGCAGTTCAGTGGCGTTAGTTCCTGTTCAGCCGATTGGTTGGGTTGGTTCGATGCTTTGCCTAGCTGATAGCTGCGCAGTTATCTGAGTAGAACTTCTTATCTATGCAGGGTTGTCGATGTCAATGAACTCAACTTCAACACCGAACGCCTCTTGCAAGGCAGTCCCTAAAGCAGCCACACCGTAGCGCTCGGTGGCGTGGTGGCCGGCACTGATAAAAGAAACGCCATATTCGCGCGCCAGATGAGCGCTTGGCTCTGAAATCTCGCCTGTTATAAAAACATCGGCACCGGCTTGGATCGCTTGTTCAAACATACCTTGTGCTGCGCCCGTGCACCAAGCGATCCGCCGGCAGGGCTGATCGGGTCGTCCAATCACAATCGGCTCACGCTGTAACTGATTGGCAATGTGTTTGGTGAACTGATTCAAAGTGCACTCAGACTGTGGGCGGCCAAACCAAATCAGTCCATTGGGTCCGGCAGTGACAGGTTGATTACTGTCATCACGTTCAACGACCATGTTTAAGTGCCAGGCCAGCTGCGCATTGTTCCCAAGTGTCGGGTGCGCATCGAGTGGCAGGTGGTAGGCCAACAAATTAATGTCGTGGGCCAAGAGTTTTGCCAACCGTTGGTGCTTTTGACCTTTAATGGTTGGGTCTTCACCACGCCAGAACCAGCCGTGGTGAACAAGCAACGCATCTGCTTGAGCATCGATAGCCGCATCAATCAAAGCCAGACTGGCGGTTACGCCAGTCACCACGCGACGGATGGAACCCTTGCCTTGGACCTGAAGGCCGTTCGGACAGTAATCGGTAAACCGATTGGGTTCCAGCGTCTCGTTTAGCCAATCCACAACCCTGTCGGTTGCTACTTCGACCATACCTAGCCTTTCTGATGGGTTCTTGATGGTTGACTAAGCAGCCGTGGTTTGCGCGACACCGCCACCCACTAGGTCTTCGGCTTGAGCAACAAGCTCTTGGCGCGCGTTTGCGTCAAGCTGAAAGTATGCTGCTTGCAACTTAGCCAAATCTTCGTCTTCCGTATAGAACCAGCTAACAGGCATATGAAGAATTTCGGCTACTTTACACATCAACCGGTAATCCGGCGCGTGCTTACCGCGCTCATACTGATTCATGCGCGCGCTAGCCGACGTAGGATCAATGCCAGCAAGTTTCCCAAGCTTCTCTTGGGATAGGCCCGCTCTTAAACGGGCTGCTTTGAG